>NZ_CANPWG010000072.1 GCF_947581915.1 Candidatus Palauibacter scopulicola | reverse complement strand
CGAACCGGGGCAGATCGCCGAGCCCGCCCGGAGCGCCCACGAAGGCGACATCGCCAACCACCGCGACTGCGCTCCCGAGACCCGCACGCGGCGCCCCGTCGGTGGAGACCATCGCACTCTGGACCCAGGTGTCGCCGCTGCGTTCGCCGCGTTCGAAGACGTAGGCCACGCCGTTCGCCTCGTTCGTCCCGGGGGCCCCGATCACCAACCGGTCGCCCGACCCGGCGATGCTGGCTCCGAACTGGTCTCCTGTTTCTCCCGTGCCCCCCAGGGGGCTTAGCACTTCAGCGACGCTCCAGTCCCCCGACTCGTCCCGACGGAAGACGTACACTCCGCCCGGCTGCGGATAGGTGGCGAGCCGAAGTTCGGCACCCGTGCGAGACACCAGGATGTCGTCTCCGACCAGCGTGACGGCGGCGGCGAAACCAGAGGCTGGAGGGGCCGGCTCGCCCTGCGTTCGAGCGAGCGTCTGGGCCGCGGCGAGTCCGGGTGTGGCCAGAAGGCCGGAGATCAGGAGCGGGAACATTCCGACACGCATTATCGCCTCCAATGGAAACCGCCTACTTCGCAATTCGACCCACGCCGTCCCACCGCCGCTCAGCCGCCCCGGGCACGCGCCAGCGGATTGGCGCCGGCCAGTTCCGCGCCAACGAACGCGAGCACGAGCACGTCCAACCTCAGCCCGAACGGCCCGCCCCCCTCCGCCGCTACACCCCCGAGCGCGAGGAGCGCCAAGCCGGCGCAGGCCACCGTCGCACCCCCCGCGAGAAGCCAGCCGGGACGCGTCCGGCCCGCTCCGCCGCGCCGCTCGAGTCTTCCGAATGCGAGCACGCACGGGACCAGCGCGAACGCGTACACGGCCAGCCAGAGCGGCCGGACAGCCCACCATCCCGCGCCGGCGGGGTCGGCGGCCAGACCCACGCCTCCGAGAAGTAGCGCGGCGCCGATCACCAGCGTGGCGGCCGTCAGGTGCCAGAGGAAGATCGTCATGATCATCCCGTTCACGAGCACCGTCGCCGTCCACGGCGCGGCCCGGTCGAGCCAGCGCCGCATCGGGCCCTCGATCGACAGCAGCAGTCCGGTGTGCATGAGCGCCAGCGCCAGCATGGGCAGCTTCGGCGGCAGCGAGTTGCTGATCTGGTCGCCGGGGACGCTCACCATGCTGACCGGGTACGGTCCGAGCGTCACCATGCCGACGAGCGCCGCCGCGCCCAGGGCGGCCCACGCCGCGCCCCGCCGCAGGCCCGCCGCGTAGCCGTCGCGCCACGCGTACCCCAACTGGTGGACGGCGACCCAGATGAAGGCGTAGTTGGCCCAGCCCACGGCGGTCAGATCGGCGGCGAGGAAGAGGATGTCGTCCGCGACCGCGGCGGCGACCAGCACCCAGAACGACCATAGCCCGTACCGCCGCCAGGCCGCGTACGTCAGCGGCACGATGAGCACGACCATGACGTAGACGGCGAGAAACCAGACCGGGATGAGCGCCATCTGCGACAGGTCGCCCACGAAGCCCGCATCGACGCCGCCCAGTGCCATGCCGATGGCGAGCAGCATCCAGACTCCGAGCAGCACCTGTACCGGTCCGAGCAGGCGCCGGAGCCGCACCTGCAGCCACTCCGCGTAGCTCGTGCCCTTGTCCGTAGCAGACTGCCACGAGACGCCGTTCGAGTAGCCGCCGACGAGGAAGAAGATCGGCATCACCTGAAAGATCCACGTGAGCCAGCGCGTCCACGACTGGTGTTCGAGCACGCTCGAGAGCGCGATGTCCCCACCGCCCGTGTACGGCGCCGCCTGTATCCAGTGGCCGACCACGACTGCGCCGATCGAGGCGGCGCGCAGGAAGTCCACGTACCGGTTGCGCGACTCCGGCGTCCGCGCCGCCACGCCGGCGGCTTGAGACCAGAGACCGCTCACCGCGCGCGGCTCACGGCAGGCCCAGCGCCACGTACTCGGCCGGATGATCGCTCCCCCCGACCGCGACGACGATGTACTGCTTCCCCGCGTGCAGGTACGTCATCGGCCCGCCGGTCGTCCCCGACGGGAGTTCCGTCTCCCACACGACCTGCCCCGTCGCCTTGTCGTACGCCCGGAAGGTCGTCCCCCAGTGCGTGTCCGGCGTCCCGATGACCGCGTCGCTCCCCTCCCCGATGAAGAGCAGCGACCCCGTGACGAGCGGGGCCGGCCGGTTCGCGTTCCCCAGCGGCGGAAGGTCGAGACCTTCGAGGAGCGGGTGGTCGTTGGGCCCGTCGCCGTTGGCCGCCATCCAGAGGTGTTCGCCCCGGTTCATGTCGATCGCCGTGATCCGTCCCCACGGCGGTTTCACGAGCGGCAGGCCCTCGATCTCGGCCCGCGGCCACCCGCCCTGCGTGCCGAACTCCATCTCCCCCGGTTCGGAGTTCTCCGACAGGCTCCAGACGTTGGGGAGCGTGTGCGACACCGCGTAGTAGACGCCCGTCTCGGGATCGAACGCGCCGGTGTTCCAGTTCCCCGCCCCCCACGCACCCGGGATGACGTACGTCCCGATCTTCCCCTCCGCCGTCCCCCGCTCCATCGGCGGCGTGAACAGCGGCCCCATGACGAGCGAATCCGCCAGCGCGAGCGCCCGCTCGCGGATCTCGGGCGTGAAGTCGATCACGTCTTCCGGCGTGACCCCCTGGCGGTCGAAGGCGGGCGGGCGGCTGGGAATCGGCTGCGTCGGCGACGTGGCCTCGCCCGGCACGGTCGACTGCGGCACCTCGACCTCGTCGATCGGCCACACCGGCTCCCCGGTGCGCCGGTCGAAGGTGTAGAGGAAGGCGGTCTTGCTCGCCTGCATCACCGCGTCGATCGCGCGCCCGTCCACGTGGATCCGGCCCAGCACGGGCGGGCCCACGGTGTCGTATTCCCAGATGTCGTGGTGGACCATCTGGAAGTGCCACACCCGTTCGCCCGTCGCCGCGTCGAGCGCCACGAGGCTGTTCGAGAACAGGTTGTCGCCGGGCCGGTGCCCCCCGTAGTAGGCGGAGGTCGGAGCCGAGAGCGGCACGTAGACGTAGCCGAGTTCGTCGTCCGCGCTCAGGCAGCACCACGAGCCGAGGTCCCCGGATTCCGCGAGCGACCCGCCGCGCCAGGTGTCCGCCCCGAACTCCCCCTCCTCCGGGATCACGTGGAAGGTCCAGAGGAGCCGGCCGGTGCGGGCGTCGAAGCCGCGGATGTCCTCGCGGACGCTCCCCCGCCACTCCGTGCCTCCGTCCCCTGCCCCGTCCACAGTCCCGGCGAGGACGATGACGTCGCCGACCACGATCGGCCCCGAACTCCAGCCGTACCGTCCCCCGGCCGGCAGCTGCAGGTCCACCCGTCCGCCGTCGCCGAACGACACGACGCGCTTACCGGTCGCCGCATCCAGCGCGTACATCGAGGGACCGCGGACCGAGATGATCCGCCCGGCGGAGTCCCCGGCGCCACCATCGGCACCGCCATCGGCACCGCCGTCCCCGCTACCCGTACCTGAGCCGCGCCAGTAGGCGACGCCCCGGAAGCTCCGCCCGCGCACGTCCTCCTCCGACTCCGGCCGCTGGACCCAGCGCGTCTCCCCAGTCCCCGGATCGAAGGCCTCGACAAGCCCGACGGCGTTGGGCGCGTACAGCGTCCCGCCGACGAGGACGGGCGTCCCGCGCAGGTAGTTGTTGAAGTCGAGCTCCGGATACTCGGCCGTCAGCGCGCCGTCGACGGCCGGCCGCCGCCACAGAACCTGCACCGCGTCCACGTTCTCACGGTCGATCTGCGTGAGCGGAGAATACCGGTTGAAGGAGTTCTGCCCGCCGTAGTACGTCCACTCATCGCTAGGCGGCGGCAACCGGTCGGAGTCCGCACCGTCGCCGGTGCAGGCCACGAACGCGAAGGCCGTCGCGATTCCGGCGAAGACCGTGCCTGCCGCACGGAAGTGACGGGCTTGCTCTGGATCACCTCTTCGTCGCCTCGCCGGCATGGACCCTCCGGGCGTTTGCGTGTTGATACCCCGTTGCGCCGCGCGGGCATCTTGGTCTTGCAAGATCGTTCGCGAACCGGCTGCGCGGGAGGGGTAACTGGATTGATCCAGACCAGGATATTAACGTACAGGAAATCTGTACCAGTATTCCGCAACAGGAAGAGGGGGTCGGAGATGATCCACGAGACGACCTACACCGGTGCCCGTAAGAACCTCGCCGCCCTGATGGACCAGGTGACCGACACGCATGAGCCCGTCCTGATCCGGCGGCGCGGAAAGGAGCCGGTCGCGTTGGTCGCAGCCGAAGACCTGAGCTCCTGGATCGAGACGGCATACCTGCTCCGCTCGCCGAAGAATGCCGAAAAACTCAGGGAGGCCATAGCCCAGGACGAGAGCGGGCAGGTAGAAATGATTGACGTTGACGAACTGGCCAAACGGCTGGGCCTTGAAGAGGGATGAAAAACTCGCAGCAGCGCAACGCGGTTTTCACGATGCGTTGTTTGAAGGATCTTGAGTATTGGACCCGCCAGGGCCCCAGACGGGCCGCTCGGGTGCTCAAGCTGATCCGGGCCACCCTCAGGGACCCATTCGACGGTGCGGGGAAGCCCGAACCTCTCCGAGGCGAACTCGGCGGACGCTGGTCGCGCCGCGTCGACCGCGAACACCGCCTGACCTATCGAGTCACGGCTGACCAAGTCCGCTTCCTGACCGCTCGCCATCATTACTGAAGGTTCCGGGATGACTGGAACACAGATCTTGGTGGATTCTCCCAACTTGGAGCCGGAGGGCACATGTTGATCTCGGGATCGTTACGACAGAAGGTCATCGGAGTCCTCGCGGTCTGTCTGGGTTCGCCGGGCGCGGCGGTCGCCCAGAACGTCTTCGCCTCCACGCAGTCGGCGACCCTGCCGACCGCGGCCGTCTCGCGCGCGGGCGATCTGCACATCGAGATCTCCCACCGGTTCGGCTACTTGTCGGGCGGTGCGAGCGACCTTTGGGGCCTCGATGGATTCGTGCTGAATCGCCTTGGGCTGGCGTATACGCCCCAGGACCACGTCACCATTGGCGTGCTTCGTTCCAACAGCCTGGACAACCTGGAGTTCAACGCCCGTTTCGCCGGGCTGCGGCTCGATGGCGCCACCGGTCCCGTCGAGTTCGCAGCGCAGACCGGAATGGCGTGGAACCTGCAAGTCGAGCCGGACGACAGCCACGCCGGCCACGGGCACGCGCTCGCGCCCCGCGCCAGCGCGTACGCCGGCGGTCGCCGCGACGGCACGGCCGCGGAAAACGAGATGCAGGCCTACGCCCAGGTGATCGCCAACACCAGGGTCGCGGACCGCGTCGCACTCGGTGTCGTGCCCACGCTCCTCTGGAATCCGCGAATCGAGGACGCCGACCGGGAGGCCGCGGTTTCCGTCGGTGCGACCGGCCAGATCTACCTCAGCCGCATGTGGAGCCTCTTCGCCGAGTGGATCTTCAGCGGCTCGAGGGAGGACCAGGAGTACGATTCCGCCTCTTTCGGCGTCGAAATCCGCACGCCCGGGCACTTCTTCAAGATCGTCGTCACGAATCAGCACCGGATGAATCCGACGCATACGCTCGCCGGCGCCTCCGAAGACTTCTTCGACACGAACTCGTGGCGCCTCGGATTCAACATCCAGAGAAGACTCCGGCTGTAGCGGCTCGGCCTTGAGGGCTAGAAGATCGCGCCGAGGCGGAGGTGCAGCGTCAGCGTGGGGCCGGCCGCACCCTCTCCGCCCCGCCCCAGGCCGTGGGCCACATCCAGTCGGATGAGGCCGTCCATGAAGACGTATCCCGCTCCCACGGCGTAGAAGTTGTCGCCTCCGACGGAGGCCCAATCGCCAAACACGGAGAGGCGGAGAAAGCCGATCCGTCGCTGCAGATCGACTCTGGCCATGTGGAGTTGTGTGCCTCCGACCGATCGCGCGTGGCCCCGGAGCCAGTGGCCGCTGGTACCGGTGTGCCAGAGATGGTACGGTGCCGGGTCGCCCCACACCCGGGCCGTGCCCGCCCGCATTCCCAACGACAGCCGGGACGACAGGGGGATCACCAGCGCCCCCTCGACGATGGCGCGTACGTGTGGATTGTCCCCCGCCGATGCCCGCACGCCGACGCGGCCGCCCACGCCGATCGATCCGGGCCGTCGCCCTCCCCACCAGGGCCGCCACGAGACGGCCGTCCCGACCCGGTTCCGCCGGACGTCGGTCGCGATTTCGGCGTCCTGCTCGGCGAAGAGGCGGAGCGACAGCCAGTTCCGCTCGCCGACGCGAGGCAGGAACCGAAGCGCCGCGCCGTGGGCCCAATGGAAGCGCTGGGCGTCCCCGGTCGCGTAAAGCCCAGGCGTGCCCGCTCCCTGGCCCGGCGCGCCGCTCCGCAACGACCGGTAGAAGGACACGAGCATCGTGTGACCGGGGTGGGTGCGCTGCAGCGTCAGGTCGACGTCCGGCGCCACGCCCTCGGTCCCGACCCTCGCCGTCAGCGCCGCGCGCCCCCATCCGAAGTCGCGCTGCAGGCGGGTTCCCAGCGACATCCCTTCCACGGGGTTGTAGCGCAGGAGCCGCAGCGTCGTGCCGGGGGGATCGAAGAGCCAGGGGCTCGGAGCTTCGGGGCGCTCCGCTCCCTCGGCGCGCTCCCCTCGGTCGCCGACGCCGATGGCCGCGAGTTCCGCCGCGATCCGCCCGATGGCGGCGTCGTCGACTGCGCCATCTTCCTCCCATACGGTCGGGGGCAGCAGGTCGCTCGCGACCAGGGCCTCCCGGTTCGCCGGCGTGATCGTGACCATCTCGCCAGGCTCCGCCTCCTCCAGCGCCGAGCTGATGCTGTCCCCCTCCTGGCGCCAGAGCCGAAACGCTGATGCGGCCGTGGCGGGCGTCCCCGGCGTGGCTCCCGCGCCGCGTTCGCGGATGTCCTCGACTTCGAGTGTCCAGTCGATCATCAGCGGAGCGGCGAGAGGCGCGAGGCCGGAGGCCGTGACGCCCTCCATCGCACCGACGTCCCACCGCCAGGTCACGCTGCGCGGCAACCAGTGGCGCATCTCCCGGAACTCGTACTCCGCGACCACCGTCGAAAGGTCCAGCCGCACGCGGGGCCATGCGCTGTTGAACACACCGTTGACCAGCCGGTCGACGAAGCCGGGCCGCTGCGGCGTTGAATCGGGCGCGGGTGCGCGTGCGATGTCGGCGGAGTCACGGGGACCGATGTCGATGGACAGTCCGGGACTCCAACGCCCGCCGTCCCGGAGGTGCCAGTTCATCTCGCGGTCGACCGGCTTGGCCAGCCGGTAGGCGACACGCGCGAGCCCGAGAGATTCCGCGTCGATCCACATGATGGCGGAGACGAGGCGGATGCTCGAGTAGCGGGGAATCACCGTGACGGCGACCGCCCGCACGGTGCCCCCGTCGCTCAGTCGCACGGTGCTCGTGTCCCCGGAACGGAACTGGTAGTAGCGCTCGGAAGCCGGCCCCAGCGGGCTGCGCGTGGCGACCTCGGTATCCGGCGACGGGCCGAAGACCATGAAGCCGAACTTGAAAGGGTCGCCCAGCGGGTCGGCCGCGAACTGTTCCGCCCGCAGCCCCTCGAAGAACTCCGAATCGTCGGGGTCGAAGAATGGGTCCCGGTACCGCGCCGCGAGCACGTGCACGACGGCGGGCTCGTCCCGCGACCAGCGCACGCGGGTCGTGCGTTCGCCGTGCGCCCAGGGCCGATTGCGCTCGTAGGAGGGCATCTCGGCCCCCATCCGCTCGCGAATCAGCGCCGTGTACGCGTCGATGGTCAGGCGTGCGGTGTCCCGAGCGGCCTTCAACCCGAGCACGAGCCGGCGGGCGGTCTCGTCCAGGTAGGCGTCCCCCACGGAGTCGGGAGCAGGAATGCTCGAGGGAAAGGAGTCTTGCGTCTGAGCGGAGGCCGGTCCCTGCGGCGTAGCGGCCAGCAGGATGGCGAAGGCGGTGACCCTCAACGATGGAGTTGGCCGCTCTCTTGCACGCATTGGGATTCCCGTGGTTCAGAGCTTCACGATCAGAGCATCGGTAATCAGACGACCCGTCGACGTCTCATCGTTGCCTCCAGGAGTCGCGAACCCGACCGGCGGCCACGTTCCAGGGGTTTGGGCGTTGGGGTTGGTTCAGAGCTTCCCGCACCGGTCCAGCAGGTGCTCGGCGTCGGCGATGGCTTCACGCTTTGGCGCCAGGTCTCCATGCTCCCCGACCTGCGCGACCCTTACCTGGATCAAATCGTCCGGGTTGTCGTCCACCGTACCCGCGCTGATGTAGTTCACGACCAACGCATCGGTGATCAGACGACCAGTCGGGAAGTCCTCGCGGGTACGCATGCGTTCCGCTCTCACGAACCCGAGTGAACGATCTCCGGCGGTGATCATGTATCCGAGACGCTGTAACGTCGCGCGAACGCAGTCGAGCCCGTCAGCTTGCACGCTTGCCGGACGTGTCATGATCAGGGGATGTACCGCACATGCCATTGACACTGTCACGGCGATGAGCAGCGCAAGGCGTTTCATCGTTGCCTCCAGAAGTCGCGATCCGGTTTCCTCCGCAGCCGGAGGCCCGTCATCCCGATGACGCGAGAACGTCGGGTCGCGTCACTTCGCCGGAAGAAACGACGATGTCCGCCGCGGCCCAATTGCGGGACTCCCCCTTACGGCGACACCTCGATCAGGAGGCGGCAATGGTCGCTGGAGCCCCATTCTTCCGGCTTGTTCAACGCTCGGGCGGTGATCGAATCGGAGAAGCCGCGGGAGGCGAACACGTAGTCGAGCTGGATCGACGGGTTCTCGGGCGAGCCCCGCGTCGTGTGATAGGTTGGGCCGTCGTGCGGCCCCAGACAATCGAGGCCGAGCGCCTCCATGCGCGTCCAGACCGTCCGTGAGCGGTGGATCCAGTACTCGTCCTGAGGCCGAACATCGGGATTCATGTTGAGGTCTCCGGCCACGAGGATCCTGTGCGTCCCGGGATCCTCGTGGCCGATGAAGGCCGAGAGGTCCGAGATGGCGCGGTGTGCGGATCCGTCCGCGAACCCGACGCGCCACTTGGTTGGGACCGTGGGGAGAGGCCCCATCCAGCGGGCATACATCGACACCGCGATGAAGGGCTCGCCGTCCTGCGGGATGACCCGGGCGGCCGCGCTCGTGCCGATACCGCTAACCGGCATTTCGCCGGGTTTCGCCATGCTGATGGGGTCGATCTGCGTAAAGTGCTCTACGCGGACGCGGTCGGAGAGGCGCACCACCCGGCACCAGCGATCGAACTGGTGTTCGAGCCAAGGCGCTCCCCCAAGCTCCACCTCCGGCGCCACGTCCGGCGGCGGTTTCCTGGCCTCCTGCAACAGCGCCACGTCGGCCCCCATCGCGAAGAGCTCCCGCCACGGCGCCTTCCGGCCCGCGATGTTCCAACACACGACCCGAATCACGGCACCAGGGGCTGCAGCTTGCCGAACTCGTACTCCGGTGGCGGCTCGGCGCCGAGGAGGTGGCGGACGAAGTAGTCCCAGCGGCGGCGCATCATGTAGGGCTCGTTGCCGAAGCCGTGGCCGCGGTTCGGGAGGAGGAGCAGGTCGAAGTCCTTGTTCGCGGCGATGAGGGCATCCACGACCAGCATCGTGTTCGAGTGCGGGACGTTCGTGTCCATCGTGCCGTGCGCGATGAGGAGCTTGCCCCTGAGGTTGTCCGCCACGAGCGGGTTCGCCTGGTTGTCGTAGTTCGTGGCGCCGTCGGCGTACTCCTCGAGCAGCCCTTGGTACTTCTCTCCCCAGTCGTCCTCGTAGTTGCGGTTGTCGTGGTTCCCCGCCTGGGAGACGGCGACCTTGTAGAAGTCGGGGTAGCGCAGGATCCCCGAGGTGGAGGCGAAGCCGCCGCCGGAGTGGCCGTAGATCCCGACCCGGTCGACGTCGATCCAGGGGTGGCGCGCCGCGAGTTGGCGGATGCCGGCGATCTGATCCGGGAGCCCGTTGTCGCCCATGTTCCCGTAGTAGGCGTCCTGGAAGGTCTTCGAGCGCCTCGGCGTCCCCATCGCGTCGAGTTCGATGACGACGAATCCGAGTTCGGCCAGCGACTGCAGGTCGCGGTGCGCGGCGCGGAAGTTCCGGCTCCCCACGCTTCCGCTCTGCGGCCCCGGGTAGAGGTAGTTGATCACTGGGTACTCGGCGCCCGGATCGAAGTTCGAGGGACGGAACATCAGTCCGTACAGATCCGTCTCGTCGTCACGGGCCTTCACCGTGAAGGGGATGGGAGGCTGCCAGCCGGTCCGCTCCAGGCGCGAGATGTCGGCCCGTTCCAGGGTCTTCAGCAACTCGCCGTCCATGTCGCGGAGGACGGTCACGGGCGGGATCGTGGGCGTGGAGTACTGGTCGACGAACGTCTCGCCGTCGGGCGCGAGCCACACCACGTGGTTCGCGCTGTCGGGCGTGAGGAGCTGGACGTCCCCGTCGTCGAGGCCGGCGCGGTACAGGTACATGAAGTAGGGATCGCCGGGTTCCCGACCGTTGCCCATGAAGAGGATCTCCCGGGCCTCCGCGTCGACCGCCACCACGTCCTCCACCTGCCACGCGCCCGAGGTCACCTGCCGCTTCGGTTCCCCGGTGTTCGCGTCGTAGAGGTAGAGGTGTCCCCAGTCGTCGCGCTGCGAGTACCAGAGAATCTCGTCGGACTCGGAGAGGTAGCGCCAGTTGGCGTGGGACTCGAAGAACGTTTCCACGACCTCCTCGAACAGGTCGCGGACCTCGCCGGTGCTCGCGTCGGCCATGCGGACCTGCGCCCGCTTGTGGTCGCGCGAACTCGACACGAAGACGAACCGGGAGCCATCGGCGCTCCACTCGACGTCGGAGAACGTCCCCCCGCACGCCACGTGGTCGCACACGGTGGAGCGGTGCTGGTCCGGGGGCATGTCCAGGCGGACGACACCGCTCCCCGCCGGCGCCTCCGTGTCGACCACCACGCGGTGGATGCGGAAGATGACCGAGTCCTCGGGGAGCGGGTAGCGCCACGCCTCGAGTTCCGGGTGCCCGACCTCGGTCGTAACCATGTACATCATCCCCACCCCGCGGGCGTCGTGCTGGAACGTGGCGATGCGTCGCGAGTCGGGAGACCACTTGAGCACGGGACGGTCGCTCTTCACCCAGCCCGCGTTGTTCGTCGCGTAGCCGAAGTCCTCGACCCCGTCCTCGGTGAGTCGGGTCTCCTCCCCCGTGGACAGATCCCGGAGCCACAGGTTGTGGTCGCGGATGAAGGCCGCCCTGGTCCCGTCCGGCGACACGATGTCGAAGCGGCGGGCCGTCGTGGCCTCGGGCGCCGGGACCACCTCGCAGCGGTCGGGGTCGAGTTCGCAGGCGTACGTCTCTCCTTCCACATCGACCTCGAAGCGGACTGTCCCGGCCTCCAAGGCGAGATCTCCGAACGGGAGGGCGAAAGCGGCGTACTCTTCGCCGGTCGCCGCGGCGAGCGCAGAGGCCATGCGCGCGTGGTCGAAGGCGCGCTCCCGCGTCCCCGCGGCCGGATCGATGAGGACGTACTCGGTGCCGCCCTCGAACCGGTTTCGGTACCAGAACCGCCCGTCCTCCAGCCAGACCGGAATGACGGAAGCCCCGAGCACGAGCGGATTCACCTGGCTCGCGAGCCGCCCCTCCGCCCGCGCGTAGTCCGCCACCGTCAGCGCGTCGGGGGCCGCCTGGGCGTGCGCACCCGGCGCCGGCGAGAGGGCGGCGGCGATCAGCAGCGCTGCGTTGGCTATGCGGCTCATGCTTGCGATCCTGTTGGACGTCCTCGGTCCTCTGCGGCATGCGAAGTCGCAAGATGCCGACCGCCCTCTTGGCCGGCCACCGCCCTCCACGACCTTTTGTGATGTTGCCAAGACATGGCGATATGGCATAAAATCGTTCATACCATACTAACAAGAACACCATATGCGAGGTGGTTCCATGATTGAAGCGGTGAACAGCCCGGCCGGTGATACGGTTCAGAGCGAGCTGGTGGCGATCGACGCCGCTGGCCGGTTGGTTGTGCCCGGAAAATTCCGGAAGGCCCTCGGAATCAGCGGCCCGCAGCAGCTACTGGTTGGACTCGAGGGGAACACGCTCAGGGTCACTACGACAGATGGGGTCATCCGTCGCTATCAGGAACTTGCCAAGCGCAGGAAGCGGACGACCGGTAGCGTTGTCGATGCATTCATCGCGGAGAGGCGTAGAGAGGCCGCGGAGGAATGAGGCTCCCCGCGGCGCTGCTGGACGCATCGGCGCTCCTGGCTCTTGTCTTCAAAGAGAAAGGTGCAAACCGGGTGTGGGATGTCGTGCGGCGGGGCGCGGCGATATCGGCCGTAAACGCTGCCGAGGTGGCCTCCAGGCTCGGCAGCGAAGGTTGGACCGAGGAGGAGGTCGAGGGCTTCTTCGAAGACTCCCGCATCGAAGTCTTCCCGTTCGACAGACCCGCAGCCCTGCTGAGCGGGGCGTATCGGCAGTCGACCCGGCAGCTCGGTTTGAGTCTCGGCGACAGGGCGTGCCTGGCTACCGCGCGCCAACTCGGCCTCGCGGCACTCACCGCCGACCGGGCCTGGGCCGAACTGGAGCTTGACGGCGTCAGCGTCATCTGCATTCGCTGAACACAAGGCCAGGGGGCGCCTGTTCTCCGCGGTCAGGGCGAAGCGGGCGCGTCTGCCTCAGTGCGGAGGGCGTCGATGCGGCGGGCGACGCCCTCTTCGTAGCCGGACTCTTCGAAGCCCGCGCGCTTGAACTGGATGAATCCCGCCCGGTCCAGGTAGAACGTCGTCGGGTAGGCGAGGATCTCGTAGTCGAGGGCGAGGCCCTGCTCGTCGAAGAGAACCGGGAACGTGAAGCCGCCCTCCTCGATCTGCCTCGCGACCTCTTCGCGGGGAGACCCCGCGGTGGCGACGGTTAGGAACACGACCTCCTCATCGTCCTCATACGTCTTGAGGAGTTCAACGAAGTGCGGGAACTCCTGGAGGCACGGCCCGCACCACGTCGCCCAGAACTTGAGCACGACGATCTTTCCCTCGAGGTCGGACAGCCGCCACTCGACCCCGTCCTGGTCGGCGATCGCGAACTGCGGCGCCTCGCGCTCGATGCGCTGGCCCAGTTCGCGCCGCTCCAACTCCTCTCCAACCACGGGACGGCGCGCCGCGAGCCGTTCCTCGACCGTCTCGGGCAGGAGATCCGCCGCCGCGGCGGCTTCTTCGGCGAGGGGCTCGAGCCAGGATCCGCCGAAGGCCATCGCCTCGACAAAGGCATCCAGGGCCTCTTCGGGCCGGCCCGTGCGCAGCAGGTGCCGTCCGTATTCTCCCAGCGACCGGGAGCCCCTCGATTCGGTCGCCACCTGCCCGAACAGATCGCCGGCCGCTTCGATCTCCCCGAGTTGGGTGAGCGCGCGGGCCTGGAGGATGCGGGCGCTGTTGATCGAGTTCCGTCGCGACCGCTCGCGCTCGTCGCCCTGGAGGCCGGGGTACAGGTATCCCGGGCGGTTTGCTCGCAGGTCGTCCTCGATCGCGATCGCCGCGTCGAGCACGGCCCGCGGCTCGATCCCGAAGTAGAGCAGGCTGCGGATCGCCGAGAACTGAGCGCGCGACTGCCAGCGCACCACGTCCATCGCGGCATCAAACAACGGCTCGGCAGCCTCCGGATCGAGTTTTGCATGGGGAGGCTCCGCCGCAACGGTCACGGCTCCCCTCACCGCTCTGTCGCTCGGCGCATCACCGGCTATTGAAGCGAGCGCACGCTCTCTCACGGCCGTGAGATTCCGGCTCACCCACGCGCTCCGCCGCCCAAGGCGCCTCGACTTCAGCCCCTCGGCGGCGAGGCGCGACACGTCGACGGTACTGTCCGCATACCCGCGCACGGCCATCTCGAAATCGATGGTCAGGTCCCAGTACCGCAGGTCGTCGGCCAGCACGCCCCGGTCGGGCGCCGCTTCGAGTCGCTCCAGCCATCGGTCGGCGTCGTTCTTCCGCTGCGGCACGTGAGAGTCGTATCCCGCTGCGAGCCGGTACAGCACGGGCGCCGCGGCGTCCGGGTCGCCTTCAACCTCGGCCGCGAGCGCGTCGAGGGCGGCCCCGATCGAATCCCTCACGAGCCGGCCCCGGTCCCCTTCCTCCTGTTCGGCGCGCGCGACGCGGAGCGCCTCCACGGCGTGCCGCAGGATCGGGTCGTCCGGCCGCATCGCCTGCACCTCGGCGAGGATCGCCCCGTACGCATCGAACTGTGCGAGATCCTCTGCCGCGTCCTGGGCTTCCTCGTAGATGGAGGGCCGGTCCGGCGCGCGGCGGAGCGCCTCGGGGAGGATCTGCAGGATCTTCTCCGCGTACCGCCGGTCGGTCCCGTAGACGCCGGCCCACCGCAGGTCGGTGACGTACGCCTCCCAGGCGGCGGAGTCGTCGGGCTCCAGCTCGAGTGCGCGCTCCCACGCCAGCACGGCTTCCGCTCTGAGATCGAAGTAGCCGGCCAGCGTGGCGTACTGCCGATGGGCCTCGGCGTCGTCCGGTGATGTCGCGCGCGCCGAGTCGTAGCGGGCCATGGCACGCTCGAATTCGATCGCGTCCTTGTCGGTCGCCGCGTCGGCCATCAGCGCGGCGTGCGAGCGGGCGTCGCCGCAACCCGCGACGATCGCCAGACACACTCCAGCAAGCGTCAGATGCCTCATGGTATTTTTTCCTGTGGACGTTGAGGCGCCAGGCTTTGGTGAGCCGGGATCGGGTCGCGGGAGGTGCGCGTCACGCGGGATCGAGGCTCGGGGTTACGATCAGGATGAGGACGGGATCCTCGGCGGAACGGCGCGCCGACCCCAGCACCACTCTCTGGCCATCCCGGATCGTGACGGAGGCTTCGAGCAGGGGCCCCGGCACGCCCCCCACCAGTACCATTGCCGGGGTTCGGGCACCGTCCTCCGGTCCCCCTGCACGCCCCTGATACGTCGGTATGCCGGCGGTTGCCTCGGTGAGGGTCACCTTCGCACGGACGACGTTGCTGGTGCGATGGCGCGCACTGACATCCGCGTGGATCGCAAGCCGCGTCCCCGAATCGTCAGCAACGATTCTCTGGGACCCGGAGCCTCCAACCGTGGCGGTCGAGGTCCACGCCAGGCCGACATTCAGCACGGAAGTCGACAGGAGCCGGTATCCCTGGAAGTTGAACAGCCGCCTGAGTTCGCTCACGACGTCGCTGATCTCGGGGTCGTCATCGGTGAATCCGTCCGCCTCGACCAGGTGGAAGACGAGCTGCACGTTCTGCACGGTCTCCTCGCGCTCCTGCGCGGTCGCGACGCCCGCGGGGAGACCGAGGGCCAGCGTCAGGATCAGCGCGCGCCGGAGACGCAGCCACGCGTTGCCGCCCGCCTTCCCCTTCACTCTTGCGTCCATGTTTGCCATCCGCTTGCCGATCATCAGTCACTCTCCTCCGAGTTGAGCAGCCATACGACGGCGATGTCGGGGTCGTTCGTGGGGAAGACGACGAACGGCCGGTCGGCCTCCACGTCCATGTCGCTGACCATGCTCCGCGTGGGGGACGTGAGGGGGCTGCCTTCTTCTTCGATAGCGTTGTTGGGCAACAGGAGCAGGGCCGCCACGACGGCAGCCGCCGCGAGCGGTCCCACGGTCCACCTGCGCCACGCGGGCCGCCGACCCACGGGCGCCGCGGTTTCCACAGGCGCGGCGTGCTCCGGGGACGTGGCGGGCAGGCGGTCGCTCACCTGCCTGGCCATCGCCGACAGGACGGCGTGCATGTTCCGTTCGTCGCGAGCGACTCGCCCCGCGTCCCGGCGCCCCCGGGCGTCCCGTTCCGTCATCGTTTCCCCTCGGTTCCCCTCTCCACGGGTCGCGCCAACATCTCCTTCCGCATCCGGCGCCGCGCGCGCAGCAGATGGACCCGAAGCGTGTTCGGGTTCATCTCCAGCAGCCGCGCCGCCTCTCCGGGTCTCAGCCCCTGCAGGTCCACCAGGTCGAAGACTTCCCGCTGCATCATGGGCAGTTCCGTCACAAGCGTTCGAATCAGGCGCAGCGTCCGCTTCATCTCGATCTCATCCAGCGGATCCTCCAACTCGGGAGCCCGCGACTCGGCCAGCCACTCCGCCTTCTCGGCCAGCCGTCGCTCCTGCCGCCTCGCGCGCTGGTGATCCAGGCTGGCGTTCCGCGTGATCCGGTAGACCCAGCTCGTCACTCTGGCGCGACCGTCGAAGCTCGCGAGCGAGTCCAGCGTCCTCATCAGGACGACCTGCGCGACATCCTCCGCGTCATCCGGATCGCCGGTCATGACCAGGGCCCACCGGCATACCAGGGGACGGAGGGCGCCCGCCAGCCTCTCGCGCGCCCCTCGCTCTCCCCGCCTGGCCCCTTCGACCAGCTCCAGGATCTCTTGGTCGGAGAGCATGGCGCTCCCGGTCCCTTCCCCCTTGCGTGGTTTCGAGAAGTGAGACGGAAAAAGAAGGCAGACCGTTTACTCGGCGCGCCGTTTGCGGTCGTCTACGTCGCCGTCACCCGCCGGTCTCGACCAGGTCGTAGAGGGCGACGGTCGGGACGCCGAGTTCGTCGCGCTGGCGCAGGAGCACCCAGTCGCGGCCCGCGTCGAGGACGCTTCCGCTCGGCAGCGTAAGCCGCCGCAGCCATGCCCCGCTCGCGTCCAGGAGGTGCAGTTCCTCCCCCGGCGCCAGCCACCCGTGGGTCTTGACCCAGAAGGCGCCGTCCGGGAGTGCGATAAGGGCCTCGTATGCGGGGAAACGCTCCGGAAGCTGATCCCGGATGTCCGGCCAGACGTCTCGCTCGAAGTTCCGCCGGGCTCCGGGATCGTCGTACCGCGCCAGCCAACCCTCGCGATACCTGTCGACGCGCTCGCTCGTCACCGTAAGGTCGGGGCCGGCCCAGCGGGCGACCCGCGTCACTCGGCCCGTCCAGTCCACCTGCTCGAGTTCATAGTCATCCGCCGTCCCGTACCACACCCCGGTGCCGGTAGGCGCGAACTCCATGTCACGCCCCCACCAGCGCGGACCGCTGGCCCCCGCCTCGATGAAGAACCGTTCGGCGCCCGGGATCCCCGGGCGGAGAGTGACCACGCTCTCGCCCTCGACGGACGCGAGGGTCGTTTGCCACCGGTAGACGTCCCCCTCGGCCAGACCTTCCTCGTAACTTTCACCCATATCGTCGGGCCACGGCGTGTACACGAGACGACCGTCGGGTGCGCAGAAGGGGCCGTTGTAGGGGCGGACGCCGGCGGCAAGGAGCGAACGCGTGGCGCGTACGTTGCCATCGAGATCCAACTCCGTGATGCGGTCCAGGCTCCAGTCGAAGACTGTGAGCGGCGCCCCCGGGCAGTTCCTGAGGAGCCGGAGACCCTCGTACTCCCCCGGCCCCTCGCCCGACCGCCCACTGGTCCAGATGTGCCGTCCGTCCGCGTCGTATCTGCGGATGTTGCCGCTCTGTTCGTCCGCGACGACGATGCTACCGTCTTCGAGACGGACCGCGCCCGTCACGTTGCCGAAGATGTATTCCAGCGGACCGTCGACGATCCCGACGCGCATCCGCGGCTCGTCCGCCACCGTCAGGTCGGGAGCACGCGGCGTCACGCTCTCGATCACTTCCTGGGCGGCGATGGCCTGCGGCGGCACGAGGATCGAGACGATGATGAGTAGTACGGCTCCGCCCGTTACGCCGAGCCTGAGTCGGTGCATGTCCGCCCCCGGGGAGGTGTGTGC
>NZ_CANPWG010000071.1 GCF_947581915.1 Candidatus Palauibacter scopulicola | reverse complement strand
GTCCAATCTCGTAAGTTCAATGATAAGCGTAAGGTACGAGCCGGATACCGAATGCTGATCCAGCGCATTTCGGTCGGTTTCAGGCTCTGGAGCAGGGCGATGGGGACAAGGACGCGAACGGCGCCCCCGCTCCAGTATGCCATGGGAGAGATGACCGCATCCGTCGTACGGATCAGGGGCACTCTCGCGAGGCCCAGGGTGCGTGCGATCTCCACCGCCATCCGCTGCAGCCGCGGCGGGGCCGGCCATGAGGCACCTCTCAGAGAGCGGCGGAAGCTGCACATCTGTGCAACCGTCCGGCCGAGCACCATGGAGGCGCCCAGGAGCCAGACGACGACGAGTCCCAAGCCCCCGTACTCGACAAACCACCCTCCCTCGACCATTCCACTCGTGGCGACCGACGGGGTGTCATCCGCGGTCATGGTGACCGAAGGTGCAGCAGCCGGGAACGCGGCGTCTGCAAGAACCGCATCGCGCGACTCGGCCGGCAGCACCGGGAGGGCGATCAGCGGCGGGATGAGCAGCGCCGCGAGCAGGGTGAGGCAGAGCGCGTGACACAGGCGCGGCCGCTCGTTGCCGCGCGCGACGAGCCACACGACGGCGCCGAGCACGATCGAGATCGCGAGCTTGCTCCCGGCGATCTGCAGGGCGAGGTCCGTCATGATCCGTCCTCCAGCAGCCGGCGCAGGCGTTCCATGTCGGCGTCGGAGAGCTTCCGCTCCTCCACCAGGTGTGTGATCAGCGGGACGAACGAGCCACCGGTGACCTGGTCCGCCAGGGCTTCCAGGCGACCGGCGGCGTAGGCCTCGCGGCTGACGCGCGGCGCGAAGAGGTGGGCCGCGCGGTCGCGGTCGCGATGGACGAAGCCCTTGTCTTCGAGCCGCTGCAGCAGCCGCTGGATCGTTCCGTGCATCGACTTGGCGGCGTCCGGGTAGAGGTGTTCGCGCAGCAGGCGCGCGGTTTGAGCGCCCTTCTGCCAGAGGCGCTCCATGACCGCGAGTTCGGCGTTCGCCAGCTTCGGTACCGTCATCGGTAGATGGTCTCCGTTGCGGTAAACAACGACACGTTGTCGTAGTATGCGACACGGTGTCGTACACGTCAAGCGAGGGACGGTTCCGTGACGTTCCCGCGGGAACGTCTCAGGTCCTGGGCGGGCTTTCAGGCGGCGGTCAGTTGATGCGCTTGTCGCGGCCGGTCCATTCGCGGTCGCGGAGGACGTACTTCTGGACTTTGCCGGTGGAGGTCTTGGGGAGGGGGCCGAACTCGATCGCGTCGGGGCACTTGAAGTGGGCGATGCGGTCGCGGCAGAACTCGATGATCTCCGCTTCCGTGGCGTCGGCTTCCGGCTTCAGCGTGACGAAGGCCTTGGGGCGCTCGCCCCATTCGTCGTGGGGGATGGCGATGACGGCGCATTCGAGCACCGCGGGGTGCCGGGCGACGGTCTGTTCGACCTCGATGGTGGAGATGTTCTCGCCGCCCGAGATGATGATGTCCTTGGCCCGGTCCCGGAGTTCCACGTAGCCGTCGGGGTGCCACACGGCGAGGTCTCCCGAGTGGAACCAGCCGCCGCGGAAGGCCTCGTCGGTCGCCTCGGGCTGCGCGTAGTAGCCCTTCATGACGATGTTCCCGCGCATCACGACTTCGCCCATCGTCGCGCCGTCGCGCGGCACGTCCCTCCCCTCCTCGTCGACGACGCGCATGAGGTCGGAGGTGACGAACCCCTGGCCCTGGCGGGCGAGCAGCCGGGCCTGCTCGGCGGGCGGGCGCCCGTCCCAGTCGGCGTGCCAGGCGCAGGTGGCCGTGGGGCCGTACGTCTCGGTGAGGCCGTAGGCGTGGATCGGGTGGAAGTTCAACGCCTTCAACTGCTCCAGCAGGGTCGGCGAGGGCGGCGCCCCGGCGATCATCGTCCGCACCGTGTGCTCCAGCGGCCGCGCCGCCGGATCGTTGACGAGCATGATCTGCACGGTCGGCGCGCCGCAGTAGTGGGTGACGCCCTCCGACTCGATCAGCGCCCAGATGCGGCCGGGATCGACCTCCCGCAGGCACACGTGCGTGCCGCCGACGGCGGTCACGGCCCACGTGAAGCACCACCCGTTGCAGTGGAACATGGGGAGGGTCCAGAGATAGACGGCGGCCGGCGTCATCTCCATCTCGATGAGTTCCCCGATCGCGTTGAGATAGGCGCCGCGGTGCGTGTACACGACGCCCTTGGGACGGCCCGTCGTCCCCGACGTGTAGTTCATCGAAATGGGGGCTTCCTCGTCCGCGGGCCCGGCCGCGAGCGGGGGCGGCTCCTCGCCACCGGCGAGGAACGCCTCGTAGGGATCGTTGGCCGCCCCGGTATCGTCGATCCGCACCACCGTCACGCCTTCGCCGCGCAGGGCGTCGCCGTCAACGAGGCGCTCGAGGGCCCGGTCGACGAAAAGGTACCGCGCACCGCTGTGCTCCAGGATGTAGGCGATCTCGCCCGCCCCGAGCCGCGTGTTGATCGCGACCAGCACCCCGCCCGCGGCCGGCACCCCGTAGTGCGCCTCGAGCAGGGGCGGCGTGTTCGGCGACAGGAAGGCCACCCGGTCCCCCGGCTCGAGCCCGGCCCGGAGCAGCCCCGTCGCCAGCCGTCGCACGCGAAGCTCGAACTCGCGGTAGGAGTAGCTGCGGCCGCCGTGCACGACCGCCGCCTTGTCCGGGTACACGAACGCACTCCGCCGCAGGAATTCGAGCGGCGTGAGTTCCGTCCGGTACGGGCTCCTCCCGCTGACGGGCTCGCTCACGGGCGATTACGCGGCTCGGCGCTCGACGGCCCCGCCGCAGTTCGCGACCGTCGTGGATGCACGCCCTACCCTTCCGGCTCCAGCGCTACCAGCCTGACCACGCGCACGGTCGGCAGGTCCAGCTCGTCACGCTCGATGTAGGCCAGGAGTCCACCGGGGCCGAAGGCGTCGGGGGTCCGAAGCCCCTCCGGCGGCAACGTGCCGACATAATCCCCGTCGGGCGTCACGATGTCCGTCGGGCCGTCGTCGTCGCCCGTCGGGCCCCGGCGCTTGACCCAGATTCGGTCCTCCCAGTCCACCTTCAAGCCATACAGCACCGGCACCTCGTCGGCGAAGGTGAGCCCCTCCACCCCCTCCATGTCGATCTGGATGGGCGAGTTGGTTCTCATGGCGTTCCTGCGCGCCGTGCTTTCCCGGTACCGGTCGCGGGCGGCCTCCATCAACGCGTCGTCGACCGCAAGCGGCGCGATCGGCCGCTCGATGGTTCCGGCAACGCTTCCGTCGAGTCCGATGAGCTTGACCCGGTAGCCGATCGAGTCGATCAGCGCGAGGCGGCCATCGGTCAGGAGGTCGTAGTTGACGAAGGGCTCGAAGGCGCGGCCCGCCGACCAGGCCACGCGCATGCCGGTCTCCGCCGACCCGCTCACGCTGGTTTCGTCCTCCTCCTCGTCCGGTGGCCTCCAGGCGGTGTAGAGCAGTTCCGCCTCGGCTCCGTCGAGCGGAAAGATATGGATGGGGTGGCCCTCTTCCTCCTCCTCCTCCTCCTCGCCGAAACGCATGATCCCGCCAGCCACCAGGCGGCCGTCGGGAAGAGCCATTCTGGCGATGACGATGCCCGTCGTCATCGGGTCCAGGTTGATGCGCCGCACATACTCGCCATCGGGTGCGAGAAGATCGATGTGCGAGAATCCCAGTACCGTGTAGGAGCCGTCACGCGCGACGATCGCGGTGGTGACGTTTTCGAACTCGCCGGGTCCCTCTCCCTGCCCTCCGACGGTACGGATCAGCGACCCCTCCGGCCCGACAACCAGAATGTGCTCGGCCTGACCGTCGAAGATGTGCAGGTTGCCGTTGGCGTCGAAGTGCACCGAGCGAACGCTGCCGAAGGTGTCCCAGTCGTCGCCCGTAGCCGACCCGACGGTGAAGACCTCCTCGGTCACGGCGTTCAGGATCGCGTCCGGGCCTTCCAGGGTTCCGGCGGCGCCCGTGGTCGGCCGGTCCCCCGTATCGCCACAGGCCGCCAGGAGCGCAAGGGAGAGGAGCGTCAGCCTCGGCATTTCGATCCGTCCTTCCCGAAAGGTCGCGTGTCCCTGCTCACTCGCCGCCCGCGCCGCCGGCCTCCGCCAGCAGCCGCCGGTACACGTCGCGGGCATCGTCGAACTGGGCGTAGACGTGGTCCTGCTCGGACTGCGACCGCCAGCCGGGCCACTCCCGCGCCTGGCGTTCGAGTTCGTCGATCCAGTCGAGGCCGTACTGCGCCCCCGCCGCGTCGCGGATCGGCTCGCCACCGACCGTGAACCAGACGGGGTTCGTGAACCCCTGCGGATAGCCCGCGTCGAGCGGGAACCGTTCCTCGGGCTCTCCCTCCGCCCGCAGGTGGATCCAGCCGCTCCCGTCGATCTCGATGTCGCCAGAGTAGAACGCCGACATGCGGTCGTCGGAGAGTTCGAGGTCGAGGACGTCCTCGCCGTCGCGCACGAGCCAGGCGCGGGTCAACGGCACGATCGACCGCACGCTGGCCGAGACCTCCACGCTCGCAGCGTCCGCACCCAGACCTAAGACGGAACCCGGGATCTCCCCGTTTACCGTGAGTTCGACGAGCGGCCCGTTCGTCACGAACGCCGCGGCGCCCCGCAGGCCCTCGAACCATCCGTCGGCCGTCAGGCGCCCGTCCGGCGGGCGTACGTACGTCCGCATCGCCCCCACCAGCGGCGTGGCGTGCAGGTTGCTGATCGAGTCCTCCCCGCCGGTCGCGCAGATCCGCACGTCGTTGCTCCACAGCGCGTAGAGCGGGAAGAAGCCGGCCCGCTCGGCCGTGGACCACTCGAGCGCGTCGCTCGTCCCCAGCACGGCGTCGACCATGAACCCCTTCCCGCCCATCAGCCCGAACGTGAGCGGGTCCACGTCGCCGAAGTAGGGGTGGACGTAGCCCGTCGTCGCCCCCTGGTCCTTCGCCTTCCGCATCATGTCCGTGTTCGACGGATACAGGCTCTCGATCGCCGTCCCCTCGTATCCCGTGGTGAAGGGCGAGATGAGGTGGTCGCGCATCCCGAACATGAACACGTGTCCGTAGAACGGCGGCCGGTACTCCTGCCCCACGATGACGACCATGTCCTCCGTCTCAGCCGACACCGGGTGCTCGCCGCCGCCGGGCACGAAGAACTGGTGGTCCAGGATCCGGTTGTCCTTGTTCGCCACCTGCTCGTTCACGATGTCCTGGTCCTCCGCGGCGGACATGAACATCAGGTTCTCGAGCGTGTTGTGGAGGTTCCCGGCATAGTTCATGTGGACATGCGTGGAACCGTTGTGCCAGCCGTCCGCCGAGAGGTCCGCGAACCGGTGCAGCGTGACCTCAAGCTCCACCGTGGCGTCCGCCTCGATCGCCACCTTCATGCGCTGCGGCTCGATCTCGAAGCCCTTCAGGATGGTGAGGTCCGCTTCGCCCGGCGGGAGCGCGACCGTGAACGTCCCGTCCGTGTGGAAGGCCGGGTAGCGCCCGCGCTGGCCGATGCGCGCGTACTCGTCGGGCGGGGCGTGGTACTTGCCGTCCGGCCCCAGGAGGGTGACGCGCGCCGCAACGGGATCCCGTCCGCTCGCGTCCGTGCGCACCGTGACCGAGAGCATGCCCGTCGGCCCCGCGTAGGTGCGCTCCCCGATCTCGATCCGCCTCCGGCCGCCGCCGTAGGTCTCGATGAGTTCGAGTTGGGGGAGACCGCCCTCGTTCGTGATGTAGGCGATCATCTCCCCATCGGGGGACCACCGCGGATGAAATGCGTCGTGCTCGAAGAAGGTGAGCTTGTACGGCTCACCGCCCGTCGTCGGCTGCACGTAGAGGTTGTTGAACTGGTCCGCCGCCCCCGCCGTTGACGAGTAGACGAAGCGCCGGCCGTGCAGCGACACGTCCGGCCGCGTGCGGTACAGCGTCTGCTCCCGCAGCACCGTCTGCGCCTCCAGGATCCCGTCCGCGCGCGCCGGCACCCGGATCACGTTGCCCGAGCCCAGCGGCACGTCGCGGTTCGAGACGAGGAGGAGTTCCTCGCCGTCCGGCATCCAGGCGGGCGAGATATACATGTCCATGGGCCCGAAGTAGAGCCGGTTGTTCCCGTAGGAGTTGTCGCTCGTGACCGCGATCTCGGGCCCCGCCCAATCGCCGTCCGCCACCTCCCGGATGTAGACGTTGAAGAACCCGTTGGGCCCGCTCGACACGTAGGCAAGGCGCGTGCCGTCGGGAGAGAACACAGGGTCGGCGTACACGAAGCGATCGTCCGTGAGCGCGCGCGTCTCGCCCGTTGCCGTGTCGAGCATTTCGAGCTGGATGCGCTCGCCGCCGTAGTCGGCGGTGTACGCGATCCAGCGGCCGTCGGGAGAGTAGGAGGGGGACGAGTGGTACGTGCCCCCGCGCGTGAGTTCCGTCGCGTCGCCCGTCTCCACGTCCACTTCCCAGACGGAACCGGCCATCCCCACCGCGATCGACTCGCCGTCAGGCGACCAGGAGGGGAACCAGGGCGTCGTCCCCGGCGCCGGCGGCAGGTAGTAGTTGTGCATGTAGTTGCCGCCGTGCCGCACGCCGGGATATGCGCCGAATGCGGGCGGCGGTTCTTCGGCGAGGAGCGGCGCCACGGGCCGGGCCGAGGCCGACTCGAGCAGCCCCGGCTCGCCGGTCACGCCGGGCGCGCCGTCGCCGGGTTCGCAGCCGAGGGAGACGCCGACGGAGAGAACGAGAAGGGGAGCGGGGCCGATACGCATGACAACTCGCTGGCTCAGAGGCTCGGAGGATCGCTGAACGGCGTCCCCAACTTGCTCCGCGCCAACCACTCGGCGCAACGCGCTGCAGGCGCTACCCCCCGGATTGCGGAGGACGGTTCTACCGTCGCCGGCCGCCGTCCGGGATGCCGCGGCTGAACAGGACATCGACGTCCGGCCCGACGCCGAGTCCGGCCACGGCCTCGGCCAGCGTCCCCACGGACTGCGGCAGATCCCGGAGCAGACCGCGCACCTGTCCGTTGCGCCGGTCGCGCAGGATGACGGCCGGCTCGTTCGTGTCCCGGTCCATCGTCACGGCGCCGCCTGGACCGGAAAGCGCGATCTCTTCAAGAAGGGCGGCCGTTTCGCCATGGACGGGGACCGCGTACGCGAAGCCCATCCTCCCTTCGCTATCGGCGACACGCGTCATGTCGAAACTCAACGAGAAGAGGATACGGCCATCGGCCGCGCGTCCGACGATCTCGTACTCGCCGTCGGAGGTCGGCAGCGCGGGCGGCGCGTCGACCGCAAAGGCCGGGTTCAGATACGGCGTGCCGTCCGCTTCCGCGCCGCCCCACAGGAGCATGGTGGCCGTGGGCGGCCCAGGAGCATCGGGTGCCGCGGCCAGGCTGCGAAAAATCGCTGCCTTACCGAAATGGTAGTCGCCGATCCAGGCGGGGTCGCAGTAGGACATGAAGTCCGCCGTCGTACTCGGGACGACGACATCGTCGCCGGAGCGGGAATCGATTCCCCAGGCACCTATCGATCCATCAGGGAAGGGGTACGCGCGATCCAGCGTGGCCCGCACGTCGCAAGGAGCGTGGTAGAGGCTCAGGTTGTGCCCGAGCTCGTGCGCTATCGTCGATGCCTCGGCGGGCTGGTCCACCACGCCGAGACGCACGTAGCTCGTCCATCCCGGGATCCACGCCACGCCCCAGGCGCCCGTGGCCTCGCCGGAGAGCGCCGCCATGTAATACCCCCGCCCGCCCTCCATGACGCGCACGGCGCCCACTTCATCGAGCAGCACGTCGGCATCGTTGCTCGATGTCAGTACCGGCTCGTGTGCCACGACCCTCAGATCGCCGACCGGAAGGAGGTTCGCGGTCTCCCACAGCAGCCTGTGTCCCTCGGGGTCCGCCGCCATCTCCGCCGCAAGATCGATCGCTGTCGAGTCCGGCTGGGTACGCCATACGAAGGGGACGATCGTAAGGTCGAATCGGGGCATGCGTTCAACCCGCACCGGCAGGCGGCCCGACTCCGGAATTCGGCGCGAAACGCCGAGTGCCGAGTCCAGGGTGGACTCCGGATCGATGTCGATCACCATTTCCAGTCCGGGTCTTATCGCCCAGGCGGGAATGCGGGCGTTGGCGGACTTTTCGAGCGATGCCTCCGCCTCGGCGAGATCGATGGGCAGCGGCGTCGGTTTCCCGGGGATATCGACGGTGTGGATTTCCGCTTCCTCGTAGAAGAAGGTCGCGCGGACGTCGGGAATCTCCGCGCCCGTGGGTCTTGGCGCGATCACGAAGACGCGCAGAAGCGCCGATTCGCTCTCGACCAGCGGCACCGGGAACTCGAGCGACTGGATCGCTTGCGTGAGGTACGCCTGCGAACCGGTCAGCGCCTCGCCGTCGCAACGCGGCATGCGCCAGCGGCTCCTCTGGTCAAGCAGGGCAGGATCTTCCGGCAGGCAGAGCCCCGTCCCCGTCCACTCGAACCGCCCCAGTCTCCCGAGGCCCGCGAACGTCGTCGGAAGGGGACCGCTCAGCTCCGGATTATGCGCCAGGTCCAGCCACTCCAGATTCCTCATCCGCCCCAACTCCGGCGGGACAGGCCCCTCCAGGTTGTTGTATCCGAGCCGCAGCTTCCGAAGAGATTGAAGGTTGCCGAGAGCGGCGGGGATCGGTCCGGTCAGGTTGTTGTGCCGCAGGTTGAGTTCGCCGCCCGTTTCCGTGAGGGATCCGAGCTCCGGGGGGATCCGCCCGGTCAGTTCGTTTTCGTCGAGACCGAGTTCCCACACGTTGCGAAGATTGCCGTATTCCGGAGGGATCTCGCCGGACAGTTGGTTTATGCCCACGTACATGAATACGACGTTTCTCAGGTTGCCCAGTTCCGGCGGCAGCGGTCCCGTCAACCGATTCTCGTCCAGCCAGAGCACGGTCAATCGCTCGAGCCGGCCGAGCTCCGGCGGTATCGGTCCCTCCAACCAGTTATCGGAGAGCCGAAGGTCCTCAAGGTTCGGGAGGTCGCCCAGTCCCGGCGGAACCCGCGTCATGTGACTTTGCGGTAACGTAATTCATTATATGATAATCTTTTACGTGTCAACGCTACCGTGTCGTGTATCACTTAAGATATGCAAATCTGAATTGGAATCCCTTCCACCGTACTGGCCGTCCTCGGACGTAACCGTCCGTTGAAGCCGTGGTCTCGAACCCCCGACGGGTTCACCCTCGCTGGCGACCAAAGCCACCTACGAGCGGCCCCTCACCTCCATCGGGACTGCGGGGGAGGGAGCGGAGACAAGACCTTGGTGTCGAATCGTTGTAGTCGGTTCGCCCGCTGCACAAGCGGGTTTCACGGCTGGCGAGCACCCTCGGCTGCGTTGCCCGGGGTGGGTCGAGCCGTCGGCTTGGTGGATCAACGGCGACACCGACGAAGAGCGGCTTGACCGCGTGGGGGAAGTTGCCGACGGACCGCTCCTCCACGGGCTGACTGAACATCGGTTGCCCTCGGACAAAGCTGCGAACGGTCAGCTGAGCCCCGAAAGGCTGCTTGGCCGCGCTCATCCAGAGAAATCGCCCCCGCCCGGCGGACCGGACGGGGGCGACCCCATACTGCGCCATCGGGATTCCTCGGAGGAATCCCTACGGGTTGCTCCGTTCCTATTTCCTGGTGACGATCAGGATGTAGTCGCGGGTGTTGTTCGCGTTTTGGTCCGGGTCCGAGGAATCACCGTCGCTGTCCAGGATCCTGAAGCAGACCCCGTCGCTTCCCTTCGTGGAGCCCGAATTGGCCGGCAGCGTGAGGGTCCCCGAGGTACCGGAGAGGCCGGTGAAGTCTGCGCTGGAACACGCGATGTTAGTCGTGGTCACGTCGACGGTGCCGAATCCAACCACGCCGAATCCCGTGGTCATGCTGGCGGCTGCAACCGTGAGATCCGTCGTGGGGATCGCCCCATTGTTGTCGCCCTTGTCGACCGTGACCCTCAGGGTGGTCGTCCCGGTCACCGGATCCGTCTCACCGTCGGGATCCAGGTTGAGACCGTCCCGATCCAGTTCGATCCTGTCGCCGTTCCACGTGATCGTGATTTCCTTCACTCGGACATCGGCGTCGCGCCGGATACTGAAGCCCGCCGCGGAGGCGTCGTTGGCCGAATAGCCGTCCTCGGCCGCGACGTGAATGTAGTACGTCCGGGTGCCCGCCCTGGGCAACGTTACGGTCGTGGCTCTCCCGTTGGTCACCGCTTGCGAGTATGTCCCCGATCCACTGGGCGTCGCATCCGTCGCGCTTGAGCTCAGCCGGATCGTGGCGCCGGAGGATGCCGTGACCACCACGGAGAACTCTCCGTCGTCGCTGTGGCCGCACTGCGGAGCGGCGTTGGTCGGACTTGAGGTGGGAGTACAATCCGTCCCGTCGACCTCGATGGTGGCTTCGAGCGTAGCGCCACTGCCCGCGTTCCTATCCTTGATGTAGAACGTCTCGGTGTCGTCATCGGCACGCCCACCCATCAGTTCGACGACCTGCTGGGTGAACAGGGTGTTCGGATCATCGGCGGTGGTTCCACCGGACGCGTTGACGCTGATGTAGCCCGCCGGCAGGTCGGGAGTCACCTCGTAGTAGCCTTCCATGAGGCCTTCGGCACTCCAATTGCCCTTCGCGTCCACGGACGCTTCCACGACCACGTCGTCGAAGTCGTCGCACCCGGTCACGGTCGACGGAGTTGTCGTCGTATCCACGGCCGTCGTCTTGCACAGTTGCAGTTCGACCACCGCGCGACTGTGCGCGGCCCGCACGCTGGGATCCATCACATCGCCCTCGACCTCACCGTCCTTGTAGAGGAGCACGAAGTCGGCGGCACCGACGCTAGCGGTGCTCGTGTGATAGTTCCACGTCGGAATCCCGGGCTCGCTACCCGGCGCGGGCGGCGACCCGGCCGTGACGAGTGCGTGCGATACGACATCCGTCGCCTTCTCGGCCTTGGCTCCGATCTTCGTGTTGCCGTTCCTGACCGCGGCGTACAGGTCCGTGCCCTGCGGTTTCACGAAATACATGTCGTCCCTGGTCAGGCCCTCGAACACGTACACGCCGTCCCTGTCGGTCTCGGCCATCAGCGGATCGCCGTCCGCGTCGGCCACGGCCTTGTCGGCCACGTAATTGTTCTTGGTGGTGCCCGATCCGCCGACCTTCTTCGCCGTGTAGATGGCCACCTTGACGCCCGCCCTGGACTCGTCGCTCGTCAGGCCACTACGGCCGTTCGAGTCGTTCGCGATCCGGCCCCGGACCACGCCGCGCAGATTCGTGGCGTCGAGGTTGCCGGAGGCGCTGTCGCCGGTGTACTCGTCGTCGTCGTCGCCCTCGTCGTGCATCACGGAGAGCACGCCGGTCTCGTCTTCCTGCCAGCTTCCCGCCTTGGCCGCGAGCGTGGCCCTGTAACGACCATCCGCGACGTCCGTGAACGTGTACTTGGCCGCGCCGCCGTTCCCGGCGGTGACCGTGACGTCGTCCTCCAGATCGTCCGCGTAGTCGTCGTTGCTGTTGACCGGCGTCAGGCTCACCGTGGCCTTGTCGCCCTTGTCGAGACCGCTGATCGAGCCCGAGATCGTCCCCGTCGCCCACTTGTAGGCGTAGGTCGAGCACACCTCGTTGGGGTCGTCGCTCGTCTGCCGTTGCAGCGGGCACAGCCAGACGTCCGGGCGGGCACCGCCCATGTCACCGAACGCGCCGACGATCACGCCGTCCGGATGGTCGTCCAACTGGTCGCCGAACGCGTCGATCTCTCTTGAGGCCCGGCTGTCCGGGACGATCACCATGCCGCTTCCCTCATCGGCCACAACCGTGATCTCGGTGTCCGTCGGGATGTTCTTGAACGACACCATGCCGGAGGCACCCGCCGTCGCGACAGCCCTCTTATCGTCCGTCTTGGGATCGGCGTCGTGATCGTACTCGAAGGCTCTCAAGCGGCCGCGGCTGTCAGCCGTCATCAGCGTGATCTCGATCTCGCCCACCGCGCTGCCGTCCTTCTCCGGCCGGCCGTCGCCGTCCCCAAGACCGATGTAGTCCGTGTACCCCGTGCGGTCGTCCAACTCACGGTGCACGCCGACGTAGATGGCCTGCGTCGTGAAGGTGACCCGGAGCGGCCCAAGGTCGAGCATGTCGTCGTCCTTGCCCGGCGGAAGATCGAGCCCGGTGTGCGTCAAGGTCAGCGCGTCGCCCTGCTCCCAAGCCTCGCCCATGTCGGGCTGGCCCTTCGCCGCCGCCATTACCGTGAACATCGCGGGCAGCATCGTCGGGTCGACCGTGTACGCGAACGACGACTTGCCGAGATCGTCCATGTTCTTCTTGCCGTCGTTCGTCGGCATGGTCGCGTTGACCGTGTCGCCGTCCTCGTCAACCATCATGAGAGCCTTGGCGTCCTTAGCCTTCGGATCGCCCATGTAGACCTGGGTGTTCCAGCCGCCGAGCCCCATGTCGCCGTCACGGGCCATCTCGTTGCTCTTGACCCAGAAGTCGAACGCGACCGCGACGTTGACGAGCGTTGCCACATCCTCATCCGCGTCCGCAGCGTACAGTCGGGCCGTCGACGCGTATGCGATCTCGACGAACTCGTTGCCGCTCACCTTCAGATCGGCGTGTCCCGGATCCGCCGTCTTCACGAAGACGATGTTGTCGTTGCCGCCCGGACCCGTGTTGTCCGCCCGCGCAAACGTGAACGACGCCATGCCCATCTTGTCGGTCGTGGCCTCGCCCAGCATGCCGGTGCCATCCGCCCGCGCGTACAGCGCCAGCTTCACGCCCGGCACTGGAACACCGAGATGATCTCCGGCTCCCATGCGGGCACCGGTCGCCACCGTCTGCATCGTGATCCGGAACGGGAAGTTGGCGGTCGCGCTGCCGCCCGCTTCGACCGTTACCACCATCGACTCGCCCACGAACGCGATGCCGGCGGCTTCGAGTCCGGCCGCCACGTCGTCGTCGTTGACCGGCAATTCGACCTGGTATGAACCGGCCATCAGGCTCTCGCCCGTCGAGAAGCTGCCGTCCGCGTTGATGGCGATGTCCGTCTCCGTGTTCAGATCCGGACCACGCAACTTCACCTTCGCCTTGGCCAACAGACCGGCCACAACCTCCGCGTCCAGCGCACCGGCCGCCACCAGCGGGGCGATCGCCTCGGTGATCGAGGGCTCGCCATCGTTGTGCATCTTGTCCTGCATCACTTCGTCGATGAACAGCATCCCCGACACCGAAGCGGTCCGGGTGTGTGTCCCCGAGAAGTTCACGATCGCAGACTGGTCGTCGGCCAGCATGACCGTCTTCTGCATCTCGGCTTCGGCGAAGTTGTACGCCGTCGGGTTCGGGTTGGCGATGCTGAGCACGTAGGTGCCCGCCGCCAGACCCGCGAACGAGTACTGCCCGCCGCCCGATGTTGTCGCCGTCGCCTCGGCCGCGCCCGCCAGCGTGACCGTCACGCCGTCCAAGCCCATGCCGTCGTCGAGGCTGACCCGGCCCGCAATCCCTGCCGTCCGCAGCAGCGTGCCCTCGAACGGCACGTTGGCGGTCTCGCCGGTGGCAACGGTCGCGCTCTTCGACGTGGTCGTGAACTCGTAGTCCTCAGGATCGGGGTTCGTGATCGCGACCTGGTACGTGCCGCTCTTGAGCTGCGAGAACCCATAGAGCCCGGAGGCATTGGTTACCTCCGTGCGGTCCTCGCCCTCGCCCACCAGCGTTACGGTGACGCCCTGAAGGCCCTCGCCATCCACGCTCACCTGGCCCTGAATCCCCGCTGTGCGGAGATACGTGCCGTCGAAGCTCACGACCTTCGACTCGCCGACGCCGACCGTCGCGGCACCGGAGGTGCTCGAGAAGCTGACCTCGTTGGTGTCGAAGCTGGAGATCTCGACCGAATACGTCCCGGCCCGCAGTCCCGTAAAGGAATACTGACCCGAATCGTCGGTCGTGGTCTGGCCATCGGCCATGCCGGAAAGACTGACAGTGACACCGCCGAGACCCATGTTCTCCACCGTGACCGTCCCCATGATGGAAGCGGTGCGGATATAGGTGCCGCGGAAGTCCACGGTGACCGTCCCGCCGGTGTCGCCGATGCTGGCGGGAGCTGAGGTTGCGTCGAAGCTGGCGTCCGCGGGGAACCCGCTGATCGTGACCGTATAGGAGCCTTGCTCCACGGTGTCGAAGCGGTAGTTCCCGCCACCAGCCGTGGCGGTGGAGGCGCCGTTGCTAAGGGAGACGGATACTCCGTCGACCCCCATGCCCTCGATCGACACCTGTCCCACGATGTCGCCCGTCGGCGGAGGAGGCATCACGTCTTCTCCGCACGCCGCGATGATCGGGAGGGCAAACAACGTTGCCGCCGCGAGATACTGCTTGAGTCTGCTCATTCCGTTCTCCTTGAACGGGTGATCGATAAAGCGCCCGGTTCGTTTTCGGGCCGCCGACCACGAGACGGAGCAAAAACGGTGCCACTCGCGACGGACAAGGCATGACTACGATAAATCGTTGACAAGAAAAGAGATACGTTATCACGACACGCATCCCGGCCAGCCGCCTGCACGTCCCCAAAGAGACTGATTGCGGCAAAAACTGACGGTGGGATTCGGAAAACCTCGCACAGTGTCACTGGGCATCGAGAATGTCGGCGTTCGAGCCCTGCCCCAAGGGAGGAGCAGGGCCACGCTGATGTCGGCAATGGCTGTCAGATTCTTGGTTGATGAAGCCGGGGCGTGGGAGCCCCGAGGTCGCACCAGATCGTACTCGCCGCACGGCCTTCACGCGGAAGGATCGTTGTGTGGCCGATTGGGATTGACGCTTCCTCGACCCCAGGAACCGCAGGTCTCCACGTCCGTTTGCCCCCTCATGGGGCGGGTTCCCGCCCTACGCGGCGGTACCCTCCGTCTTCACTCTTCGTCCATACCATTCGCTCTTGTAGTCGCACTGGCGGATGAACTCCATGGCAGCCGAATCACGCGCTGCTTTGGCTCTTATGTTGATCTCGCCGTAGGTGCGAATGACGGCGGCCGTCACGTTGTGAACCGCGTCCTTTCGGCGGTTCCGCGCTCGCCGCCGGAACGCATCCAGCGCAGCCTCGGCACGCTCCAGCCGCCCCGTGCGTTCGTAGTTCACGATCCAGTGACCGCACGGCGCCTGCCGCTTGTCGCGCGCAAGAAGCGATGACCGCGCATCGCCTCGCATCAGTGCGCCGCACTCGGTGCAGCGCCAACACCGCCTCGACACCCGCCGCTTCAGCCTGGCCTCCCTGGCCTTCTCGGCCCGGCACCTCGGGGTGCCCGGATACACCGTCGTCGCCCTGCGGTCCGCAATCTTAATCATCCCGCCACGACCGAGCTCGACTTGGCATTTCGACCGCTCCGGTTCGACATGCGGCGGCAGCGGCGCTCTCATCGCAAGCGAAAGCGACCACCCGAAAGCCGCTCGCCGAACACGGCCGGAAAGGATCGTGCCCTCCGGAATACTGCCCCGATAGCGGGTCCACCCATGTCCGGCGCGCGCCAACCTCATGTAGCGAGCGTTGACCCTGAGGATCTGGTTGTGAACATAGATCGACACCGGTCTGCCACGTCGGGGCACGGGCCAGCCTACCGCGCCGCCCGTACCGCCCGCCCCAAGCCGCCCGAACGCGTTGCGCATGGCGACCGCGTGGTCCCTGGCGTGCTGGTTGCGCGTTTGCGCCGGCCAGTCGATATCCGGGTGGCTGGTTGCGAATTCGTAGACCACCTCCTGAAGGTCGCGGCGGCTCAGCCGACTACCGGTGGCCACGTAGTGCTCCAGGTCACGTTCCAAGAGCAGATCGCGCAGTTCGCTGCCCGCTCGCGCCCACAGCGCGAACCGCGCCGCCTGCGCACGCGCCGGATACAGCTTGAGCCGCCAACCGAAGCTACGTAACTGGGTCACGAATCTCGTCCCTGCCTTGAACACCCCCGGCGAATGGCAAGACGGGATGCGGAAGGAAGTTGGTCATCTTTGACGGCGCGGGCAGGGTATGGGCGGCTTTGAGTCTCGTTCGGGCGGGCGGGCGGACTATCGGAAAGTGCGCGAACCGGCTCGATGCGGCAATAGAAGCGATCGTGCCGCTAGACCAAAGTCAGGAGCTGGGATCGAAACGACCAACACACTCGGTGGTACGGTCGCCGAACCTGATTCGCCGGCAGGTCGAGCACTCGATCATCGTCCAAACCTCGCGACCGGAGCCGGAGGTCGGCGGAGTGCGGGTGTTCTGGAAGGGACCATTTGCCAGGTTGAGATCGCGCTTTCTCGCAGACGGCGATAGTAGGGATTGTCCCCGTTCGGTCTTCAATCGCCCCAACGTACCGCCCTCCCACCGTCGTCGGAACCTTGTGTGATAGTTCGCGCGACCGTATTGGTGCCGTATAGTTGATTCCAATGAGGGAGATAGACGCATGGAAATGAGGACGAGAGCAGGGTTGACGGCGAAGCGATCAGATGGAGCAGAGAAAAAACTCAAGCCATGGCACGGCCTGGGGGCAGCTCTCCTGATAGTCGGGATCGCGGTGGGGGGCGAGGCGTGTCAGGGCGGCGACGTGCTGGTCCCGGAGTCCGGCCCCATCTTTCTCGAAGTTGACGAGGCCACCGGGGGCTTCGACTCGCAAGACCTTTATGGTGGGCCTGAGTACGCGCTTCCCCATGGTCCCAAGGACTTCAACGACCTGCTCGCCCAAGCAGCCGCAAAGGTTCCAGGCGGTTTCGGCGGGGCCTACAAGGACACGGACGGAAGCATCGTTGTGTGGCTCAAGGACCTCAGGAAGACGGGGGTCGCCCTCGACAGCCTCATGGCCATGCAGCCCACCGAGGTGAAGTCCTACCACCGCGTGGAGGCGATGACTGTTCGATTCGTGGAGGCGGCCTACGATTGGCGTGACCTCAATCGCTGGTTCAAGCTCGCTGCCCGGCAGTGGAGGGCCGGCGTCGTGTTCATGGACATTGACGACAGAACGAATCGAGTATACGTCGGTGTGAGCAGCGCCGGGCTGGCCGCGGGCCTGCGCGCCGACATCGAGGCCGCCGGCGTGCCTTCCGGGGCACTGGTCATTGGCGTAGAAAGCCCGATCGTGCCCGCAATCGGGCCGCTCGCAGGGATCGGTGCGAAAACAGACCGGACGAACGTGACGTTGGGCCAGACTGTGGACCCGCCCTACTTTGCTGGATTCAAGGCCGAAGGCGCGTCAACGAACGGCCCTTGTACGATGGGGCCGATCGTGCGGCTCACAAGCACAAGAAACGGGTATCTTACAGCCTCCCACTGTACCCAACGCATCTACAGCGACGACGGGCGCGATCACTTCCAAGCCACGATGAACGACAACAACATTGGCCAAGAGTATGACGACGCACCGTCCACCTCACACCCCCACTGCGACGTCACCGCGCTTTGCCGACGTAGCGATGCCGCCCTCATCGAGTTCGATGACGCAACCGACGCGGCCCGTGGCCACATCGCCCGAATCGCGTCGCTCGGCTCCACAGCACTCACTGCCGCAGCCGATGACGAATGGCTAGTTGCTGACGCCGATCCGGCCTGCCCTTTCGGGCTCGTCGAAACTGCCTGCTTCCCGGCCGTCGTCGGAACGGAACTCCAATACGTCGGTTATGTCTCCGGCTGGCAAAAAGGTACCTTGGACCACACCTGCGCCCTCTCCGGGTACGTTATCGGCGTCACGGCGTACCAGATCCGGTGCTCCGATATCGTCACCGGGACCAGCGAACCGGGGAACAGCGGCGCGCCCGTCTTTGAGCTTACCAGCCACCCGCGCGAGGTGAACCTGTGGGGCATCTTGCACGGACAGACCGAAGACGGGACCCAGTGGACGGTAAGCCGAATCGAGGGCATCCGCCTCGACTTGGACCGCAGCTTCAACGTGCTCGCCGATCTGAGGGTATACTGACAGGCGGTTCGACCCGAACAAGGGAAGGTTTCCTGCCAGCCTTGCCCGCTCTATCAGGCTTGTCTCAAACCTAGCGACCGGGACGTTGAAGGGGTGGACTCCGTACCGGTTGAAATTGGTGAAGCGATGCCCAGAACTACCTCCGGCGTAGTGGTTGCCCTCGTCCTCGCCTGCACGGACGCGCTGGCTCCGGAGCGCTCCAAGATCGCAACCGTCAGCGTGCTCGAGGTTTCGGCCGGGCTCGACGTGCTGTCCGAGCGCCCCGGTTGGGCCTTCGCCCGCGTGGGCGTGACCATCAAGAACCCCACGGACCAAACCGTGCGCGTCAATATGCCTACCGAACCCCGAGCCTGTGTCGTGGTTCGGACCTATCGCAAGGGGACCACCACACCTTACACCCAAACGCCGGAAGCGGGCTGCCGGAAGCAGTCGCTGTTGCGGCCCCGCGCCAGCACCCGGCTCCGAGCTGAACCGACGCTGGCTTTCGGTCCTCCGCCGTACCCCACTACCGCCGGAGAGACCTACATCGTCACTGCGGAGGTCCTAGACATCAGCATCAACCACGAGCCCGCGCTGAACTCTGACGAAGTGTACGCCGGAACCATTCGAGTCCAGTGGCGAGCACCGCAGCCGTAGTCGCCGTTCGCCGGGGGTTGCTCCACGCTAGCACGCCATCCCGCAGACCATCTGCCGCCGCGCGGTCTCAACGGCGGCGGATGTCCCGTAGTGCTCGGTCAAGCGCGTCACCTGCCCGTACAGCCGCTCGATTCGCCGCCTCAAGGTGGCGTTCTCCTCGGTCTGCCGCTCGACTTGCCGCCGCAAGGCTTCGACTCATTCGGATTGCCGCCGCCGTCGCCATTCGAGACTCCGATGAGGCTGGCAACCATCCATCCTTTACGGAATCCGTAACAAGGCATACATTCGGATCCAATGATACGAAGCTTCAGGGACCGGAGAACGCGACGTTTCTTCGAGGGGCGGCGCGTCGCGGCCTTTCACGGCTTCTCCGATCAGGCCGCACGAAGGCTGACCCTGCTGGACAGCGCCGAGACGCTCGGCGACCTCGCCGCACTGCCGAGCAACCGGCTGGAATCGCTGCGGGGCGACCGCGCCGGTCAGCACAGCATTCGGATCAATGCGCAGTGGCGTATCTGCTTCCGGTGGACGGAGGACGGGCCGTCGGAAGTCGAGATCGTGGATTATCACTGAAAAGAGGCGTTACATGAACGCGAGGAACGGGATGAGGCCGGTGCATCCGGGCGAAGTCCTGCGCGAGGAACTCGACGAGCTCGGGTTGTCGGCCAATGCGTTGTCCAAGGCGCTGGGAGTGCCGGTCAACCGCGTGACCATGATTCTCAACGGCCAGCGAGGCGTGAGCGCGGACACGGCGCTGCGGCTCGCCACCTATTTCGGTACGACTCCGCAACTCTGGCTGAATCTCCAGAAGACTTGGGAGCTTCGCCGAACCGAGATCGAAGCGGGCCGAGAGATCGCCAAAGAAGTCACGCCCCGGCGGGCGGTGGTGTAGGGCCGCCAGCCCACCACTTCCCTGAGCAGGCAATGCCACGGCCTTCGCGGACTTCAGGACAAGGCGGTCGCCGCTACGGTTCACCAACCCAACCACGTCCGGCGACTCATGCGGCATCCACCCGCCGATGTCTCACGTTCGGGGTGGGCGGGCGGAGCAGCGCGCCGCTGCTTGGTTTCTCGCGGCCGGTGATACTAGCGGCTTGGTCCGGCATCGCGGTCCGGCCCGCGCGGCCTAATCCGTTCCACCAGCCGCCGCGTCATCTCCACCTGCTCCCTGGCCTTGCGCCGTAGGTCCCGGAGTATCCGGTCAAGTCCGTCACCCGCGCGCTCAGCCGCTCGACTTGCCGCTGCAAGGCTTCGACCTGTTCTCGCAACGCTCCGATCTG
>NZ_CANPWG010000070.1 GCF_947581915.1 Candidatus Palauibacter scopulicola | reverse complement strand
GATCCAGTCGAGGATGCTGCGATCGGTGCGCCGGCGCCGGGCCCGGTCCTCGACCGTGCCGCCTGCTCCGAACAACTGGTCGAACGCCGCCCGCGGATCGCGGATCATGGGCAGCGGCTCCGTCGGCGAGGCCCAGCTGATCGTGTCGGTGTACACGCATGCATAGCCGTAGGCGCAGCCGCCGGCCTGGTCCACGTTCTCGATGCAGAGCTGCATGGAGGGAATCGGCGTGTCCTGCCCGAAGCGCTGCGCGTAGTACTGGTCCATCGAGGTGCCGACGAACACGTCGGAGCCCTCGGTCTGCTTCGCGTGCGCCTGTGTGAGGAAGGTGGCGCTGGAACGGAAGTGGTCGCCGCCGATCTCCTTCGCCGTCTTCGCCTCGGCGTTCTCGACATCCGTGTTCGAGATGATCGTCAGGTAGTCGCGCCACGGCTCGAGCGGGCTCAGGCTGCTCGGCGAGAGGTCGAAGTCGCGCCCCACCTTTTCGGGCGACCACATGAACTGCGAAGCGCCCCACTCGTTGCAGCCGGCGGCGCCGTGCACCATCTCGATGGCCACGAACCGTTTCACATCCGTGAGCGACTTCGTGGAGGCCCACAGCCGGCCGGCCGGCAGCATCGCATCCAGGAACGGCAGCGCCACCGTCGCCCCCAGGCCTCTCAGAGCCATACGGCGGGAGATGTGCTTACCCGTGATGAGTTCCATGCTCACTCCTCCTGATTTTTTCGCCGGGCGGCTCCTTCAGTGCCCGCCTGCGTCGATATCTTCGTCGGCGACCATCTCCACGGCGCTCGTCTGGAAGGGCGCGCTCTTCACGACCTCCATGATGAACGTCGTTATCCGATAGTCATCGGCCTCCGCCACGCGTGCAATCTCGCGCACCGTGGGCATGTCGTAGTACTCGATCCGCCGGCCCAGGGCGTAGGCCATGAGATTCTCGATGAACGTCCGGACGAGCGAATCCTCGCGCTCGAGCAGCGCCGCCCTGAGATCGATCGCGCTCAGGATCGGGGTGCCGTCGTAGAGTTCGCCCGACGTGTCCACCGTCCGGCCCTGGTCCTTGATCCGCCACGCGCCCGTGACGTCGAAGTTCTCCAGCGCGAGGCCGATCGGGTCGATCACGCGGTGGCACGACCGGCAGGCGGGATTCGAGCGGTGCATCTCAAGCCGCTCGCGCACGGTCAGGAAGCGCCCATCCTCCGCCTCGTCCGTCGCCTCGAGGTCGGGCACGTCCGGCGGGGGCGGCGGGGGCGGCGTCCCGAGCAGGACCTCCATCACCCACTTCCCGCGCAGGACCGGCGAGGTGCGGTCCGCGTGCGAGGTCAGCGTGAGGATGCTCCCGTGGCCCAGCAGTCCGCGGCGCGCCTCGTCCGGGATCTCGACCCGGCGGAACTCCTCCCCCGTCACGTCCGGAATGCCGTAGTGCCGGGCGAGACGCTCGTTCACGAACGTGTAGTCCGCGGTGAGCAGTTCGAAGAAAGACGCGTCCGAACGCAGGAGATGCTCGAAGAAGAGTTGCGTCTCCTCCAGCATCGCCTCGACGAGCCGGTGGTCCCAGTACGGGTAGAGCAGCGCGTCCGGGTGGATCTTCTCCAGGTCCTGCAGGCGGAACCACTGGTAGGCAAAGCGCGTCGCCATGGCCTCCGACCGCGGGTCGTCGAGCATGCGTCGCGCCTGGGCCTCCAGCACCGCCGGGTCCGAGAGGCGGCCCGCGTCGGCGAGCGCCACGAGGTCGTCGTCCGGGTGCGTGCCCCACAGGAAGTAGGAGAGCCGGGTGGCGAGGTCGACGTCGCTCAGACGGTAGATGTCCCCGGGCGCCACGTCCGCCGGCATCTCCTCGAGCCGGAAGACGAAGTGCGGGCTCGCGAGGACCGCCTGGAGCGCCGTGCGAATGCCGACCTCGAACCCGCCCTCCTCGACGCCGAGATCGAAGAACACCAGCAGGTCCTCGACGTCTTCGGCCTCCAGCGGCCGGCGGTAGGCCTTGGCCGCGAGCGACCTGATGATCTGCCGCGCGCAGGGCCGCTCCTCGTCGGGCGCCGTGGGCCGGCAGGAGAAGAGCCGCTGGCGGCTCGCGGTCTCCGAGATGCCGGTGACCGTGAACGGCCCCGTGACGAGGAAGTCGCGCAGGTGCGGGAGCGTCGTCACGCCGTAGGCGCTGCCGATGTTCGAGTCGGCCAGCTTGTAGTCGATGGGCTTGATGAGGTCGTTGTCGGGACCCTCGGCGTTGAGGAGGAAGGCCGCCGTGACCCGCTGCGGACCCGCCCGCACGTGGATCGGCTCGGTCTCGATCACCATCCCCTGCGGGTCGGACTCCGACATGAACGGGTCGATCTCGAGCAGCGCCACGCGCGCGCCGTCGATCGAAACTTCGATCTTCTCATCCGGAGCCGTCATCCCGTACAGGAACCCTGTCGGACCGGGGTGCATGTCCATCTTGAACACGTACTCCCCATCCGCCGGGAAGACGTGGATGACGGAGATCCCGCCCCGCGTCCCGAAGGGCGCGCCCTCGGCCCGCACCGCCTGCGACGCCGTCTTCGGCACCTTGTAGGTGACCTGGCGTGGGCCTGCTTCGGGGTCGCCGACCGCCATGCGGCTGATCTCGCTCGCCGCCCGCAGGTAGCCCTCCATCAGCGTCGCGGACATCATCTGGACGTCGGCGATGTTGTCGAAGTTGTCGCTGATCGTCTCGGCCGGGAGGAAGGCCTCCATGTCGACGTCCAGGTCGAGCAGATCCTGGACCGCGCGCTGGTACTCCGCGCGGTTGAGGCGTTGGAAGGTCCGCGTCCCCGGGTTCGGGTTCGCAAGCGCCGCCGCATCCATGCGCGTCTCGAGTTCCTCGACCACGGCGGTGAGCGTGGCCTCGTCCGGACGCCGGACGCCGGGCGGCGGCATCATGCCGGCGCGGAGCCTGCGGATCATCTGCTCGGCGGCCTCGGGTTCGGCCTGCGGCTCGGTGGCATCGAACTCGAGGAAGGAGCGGTTGCCCGCCCGGCGCGAGTCGTTGTGGCAGCGGGTGCACACCGTCTGGATGACCGAGTTCGCCAGCGTGTCCGGCGCGGGGGCGACCGCAAGGGCATGGGGGGCCCCGCCAAGCGGTGCATCCTCGCCCGTGACGACGAGATACAGCGCCGCCGTTCCCAGCGCCGCGATGGCGAACTTCTTCATATGGTCCCTCACTGGCCTGTCGCCCGATACAACAGGGCAAACACCGCGACCCGGCGCGGCGTTTGGACGCAATAACCCCTCCCCGCATCCAGCCTGTGCAAGATAGGGATTATCGACCTCTGAACGCCAGTCGAACGGGGCCGGGTCTACTCCGCGGAAACGCGGGACTCCAGGTAGTCGCGACCGGCGGACATCAGGGCGACGAAGGCGTCTTCATCCCCCGCTTCCACCGCGTCACGGACCCGTTCCACCGCCGCCACGAGTTCCTTCAGGGCGACGTCTCCGTACGCGTTCAGCGACTGGATCTCGAAGTACATGTGCGGGTTCTCGCCGGCCAGCGCACGCGCCACGTCCAACTGGGCCTCGAACGTCGTGCTCGATACATCCGCCAGGCGCGGCGTCGTTTCGCCGGAGCGGGCGAGCGCAGTGAAGAAGGCGATGTTGAGCGCGTGCGAGAGCCCCAGCACGAACCCCATTACGCGGTCGTGGCTCTCCAGGTCCATGCGCACGCGCGTGGCCATGGTCGAGGCGAAGAGGGCCTCCGCCCCTTCCGTCGCGCCGGGACAGCCCACGTCCACGAAGATCACATGTTCCCCGGAAAGGAGTTCGGTATCGGGACCGAACATGGGGTGGATGGACGCGACGCGGACCCCGGCCTCCGCCAGCGCCGTCAAGCCGGAGCGCAGCGGACTCTTGAGCGAACCGATGTCGAACACGAGGCCCGGCGGTCCGATCTCCGCCAGGCGTTCGAGGATCTCGTTGGCGATGACCATGGGCGTCGCCACCACGATCAGGTCGTGGTCCAGCGACGCCGTCGTCCAGTCCGCGCGATCCCCCCCATCGGGGTCGGCGTTCTCCACCTCGAACCCCTGGGACGAGAGGAAGCGGACGAACCACCCGCCCATCTTCCCGGAACCGCCGATGACGAGGGCGCGCTTCCCGCCTCCCCTCGCGGCCGCTACCACACTGCCCCGCTCCTGCACGGCGAGCGACGAACGGATCAGCGACAGGACGAGATCCTCGGCCAGCCGCCGCGGGAGTCCGAGTTTGTCCGCGGCGGCGCGGGCCCGCTCGATGACGACCTTCTCCTGCCGGTAGTCGCGCGGAGCCGTCTGCGAGGCGCGCTTCCGCTCCCCGATCCTCGCCGAGACCGCCTGCCGCCGGGCGACGAGTTCGAGCAACTCGCGGTCGATGCGGGCGAGTTCGTCTCTGAGTCCTTGGAGGTTCGACACGTCCCGCTCCGGGCGTTCAGTCTATCCGGCGATGACGCGGATCGTCTGCCGCAGCGCGATCCAGCTCACGTAGGCCAGCAGAGGCGGCGCCACATAGCGAATCAGGAAGCGCGCCGCCGGAATCAGGCGCTCGAACCGGGGCGACGCTCCGATCCGGAGCTCCTCCTCCGGGTGTTTCATCACCCAGCCCACGAGCACCGCGATGGCGAGTACGCCCAGCACCGTGAGGAGTTCCGCCGCCACCTGATCCATGATCCCGAGCGCGCCGAGGGAAAGCGCCGGCGCGACCCCGATCGCGGCGATGAGAACGCCCGCGGCGAGCGTCGCCCGCCGGCGCGTCCAGCTCCATTCGTCGATGAGGATCGAGGTCGCCACCTCCAGCAGGGAGACCGCGGAGGTGACCGCCGCCACGATCACGGCGCTGAAGAACAGGGTGCCGACGATCCGGCCCATCGCCTCCATCTGCGCGAACGCGCTCGGGAGCGAGATGAAGAGGACGCCCAGCGTGCTCTCTCCCACGTCCTCCGACAGCCCGAGCCCGAACACGATCGGGAACACGACGAGCCCCGCCACGAAGGCGACGGAGAAATCCGAGAGCGCGATCACGGCGCTTTCGCGCCCGAGGTTCGTGCGCTTCGAGAGGTAGGAGGAATAGGTGACCATGATCCCCATCCCCACGCTCAGCGAATAGAAGGCGTGGGCGGCCGCGCCCTGCAGCACGACGGGGTCCAGCAGCTCGCTCAGCGACGGGGAGAGGTAGAAGCGGTAGCCCTCCGCGGCGCCCGGCAGCGTCGCGGCCCAGATCGCGAGGCCGATGAGGAGGAGGAAGAGGAGCGGCATGAGCAGCATGCTCGCCCGCTCGATCCCCCTGCGGACGCCGAACGCCACGATCCCGACCGTCGCGCCGATCGAGGCCAGGTGGAAGATGACCGCCGAGGGGCCGGACGCGACCGACGCGTAGCGCCCCGCGGCGTCGGCGTGGAACCCGGTGGCGAGCCCGTCGAGGGCGTAGCGGAGGGCCCAGCCCGTGATGACCGACAGGTAGGCCATGATCACGGTCGACGTCACGAGGAAGAGGAGCCCCGCCGCCGCCCAGCGCCTGCCGCCGGCCGCCCGCAGAGCGCCGATCGCGGAGCGGCGCGCGCGCCGACCCACGGCGAACTCCGCCAGCATCATCGGCACTCCGATGAGGAACGCCATGCAAACGTAGGCCACGAGGAAAGCCGCGCCGCCGCCCTCGGCTGTCTGGTAGGGGAAGCGCCACATATTCCCCAACCCGACCGCGGATCCCACTGCGGCGAGCACGAAACCGACCCGGCTGCCGAAGCTTTCGCGGGCGGATGGGGGAGTGTCGCGTGCCTGGTTCAAGTGGCGGGTCCTCGACCGGATGTCCTTGCGGGCGGGTGCGTGTGAGTGTCGCCGACGGATGCCTCACGCCGCAAGGTGGCACGTCTCCGGCAGTCCGTGCCGTTGCGCGTTCGGGTTCCGCCGGGGGATTTTCGACGATGCCCCGCCGGACCCCGACCCGGACCCGGCCGCCAGCCCACCGCCCAGCCGAGAGAGACGGCCGAGTGACGCCACATGTCGAGATCCCCGGACTCACGCTGACCCGCGAGGACTTCGAGCGCGCGCGGAAACACGTCGCGCCGCACGTATATCACACGCCCCTGCTCACGTCGCGCTCGCTCAGCGACGTTTCCGGGTTCGATATCAGGCTCAAAGCCGAACTCTTCCAGAGGGGCGGTTCCTACAAGGTGCGCGGACCCCTCAACGTGCTGGCCCACATGAGCGAGGAGGAGAAGGCGCGGGGCATCGTCTGCTCCTCCGCGGGGAATCATGCGCAGGGCGTCGCGCTCGCCGCCCGCCTGTACGGAATTCCCGCCGTCGTGGTCATGGCCGAGAACGCGACGCCGGCCAAGATCGCGGCCACCGAGGGGTACGGCGCCGAGGTCGTCCTCCACGGCTCGATCTGGGACGAGGCGAACGAGCGGGCGCTCGAGCTCGTCGAGGAGCGCGGGCTCACGTACGTCCACCCCTTCGACAACCCGCGCCTGATCGCGGGCCAAGGCACGCTGGCCCTCGAGATCCTCGAGGACTGGCCGGAGGTCGAGGTCGTCGTGATCCCGATCGGCGGAGGCGGTCTCATCTCCGGCAATTCGATGGCGCTGAAGAGCGTGAACTCCGCCATCCGCGTGTTCGGCGTGGAATCCTCCGGGGCGCCCGCCATGAAGCGCACGGTCGAGTCCGGAGAGATGGTGACCCTGGAGACCGTGGACTGCGCGATCGACGGGCTCAAGGTGATGCGGGTGGGCGACAACACCGCGTCCGTCGTGAGCCGGTTCGTGGAGCGCGTCGTCACCCTCCCGGACGAAGAGATCTTCGACGCCATGCTGTGGCTGATGACGCGCGCCAAGCTCGTGACCGAGGGCGCGGCCGCGGCGTCCGTCGCCGCCGTCCTGCACGGGCTCATCGACGCGCCGCCGGGGACGAAGGTCGCGTGCGTCCTCAGCGGCGGGAACCTTGACGTGGAACAGTTGCGGGGGCTGAGCTGGAACTGAACCGCGGCCTCCGCCTCTCTGCGGCCATCCTCCTGCTCGGCTGGCTGGCGCCCGCCGGCGCCATGGCACAGGAACCGGGCCAGGAGGGACCGGCCCGGATCGCGGTCGAGTCCGCGCCCCGCCCCACCGCCTCGGCCCTGCGCACGGACGCGCCGCCCACCGTGGACGGCCGCCTCGACGACCCGGTCTGGCGGCAGGCTCAACCTCTCACAGGCTTCGTCCAGTCCCGTCCCGACACCGGGGCGCCCGCCACCGAAAACACCGTCGTCTACTTCGCGTACGACGACCGGGCCCTCTACATTGGGGCGATCTGCCAGGACTCCGAGCCTGACCGCTACTTCATCTCCAGCCTGAAGCAGGACTTCAACAGCGGGTCGTCGGACGTCTTCGGCGTGGCGCTCGATACGTACCTCGACCGCCGCAACGGGTTCATGTTCCTCGTGAATCCCGGCGGGGCGCTCAAGGACGTCCAGCTCTTCGACGACAGCCGTTCCGAGAACCAGGCGTGGGAAGGCCCTATCCGCGTCGAAACGGCCCGTGACGACGAGGGCTGGTCGGTGGAGATCGAGATCCCCTTCTCCACCCTCCGCTTCAATCCCTCGGAGGAGGACCAGACGTGGGGACTCCAGATCCTGCGCCGCATCCGGCGCAAGGCGGAGGACACGTTCTGGGCGCCGCTCGACCGGCGCGACCAGATCCACAAGATGTCGAAGGCGGGTACGCTGACGGGATTCCGGGGCGTGGGGCCGGGACTCAACCTGCGGGTGAAGCCCTACGCCCTCGCGCAGGACCAGACGGGGACGCTCGTCGACGAAGGGCGCGCCGGCAGCCAGGCCGACCTCGGGTTCGACGTGAAGTTCGGAGTCACGCCGGGGCTCACGCTCGACCTCACCTACAACACGGACTTCGCCCAGGTGGAGGTCGACCAGGAGCAGGTCAACCTGACCCGCTTCCCGCTCTTCTTCCCCGAGAAACGGGACTTCTTCGTCGAGAACTCCGGCACGTTCGCCTTCGGCGACCAGTCGGAGCGCAGCTACCGGACCGGCGTCTCGCTGCGCGACCTCACCCTCTTCCACTCGCGCCGCATCGGGCTCACGGGGAGGGGCGAGCCGATCCCCATCCTCGGCGGCGCGCGGCTCACGGGCCGGACGGCCGGGTTCGAGGTCGGCCTCATGAACCTCCAGACCCGGTCCGGCCGCGGCCTCCCGGCCGAGAACTTCTCGGTCATGCGGGCGCGCCGGAGCGTGTTCGGGACGTCGGACGTGGGGGCGATCTTCATCAACCGGGAGGCGACCGGCTCGGACATCGGAGGACACCCCGACTTCAACCGCAACGTCGGTTTCGATGCGAACCTGAGGCCGCTCCCGTCGCTGCTCCTCGCCCCGTTCCTCGCCTGGACGGACTCGCCGGATGCGGACGGGAACGCCGTTGCGGGCCGGATGTGGGCCGGCTGGCGCGACGAACTGTGGGACGTGTCGGCACTGTGGCGCCATGTGGGAGAGGACTTCAACCCGACGGTGGGCTTCGTGCGCCGGCGCGACATCCGGCAGAGCTACGCGACGGTGGGACTGCACCCGCGGCCTCCGGTGCCCGGCGTGCAGGAGGTCAATCCGTACATCGAGATCGACTATATCCAGGATCTCGAGTCCGTTCTCGTGACCCGGAGCCGGACGGCGGGGTTCGGGGTCTCGTTCGTGAACGGCAGCGGGCTCACGCTGAACTACACGGACCGGTTCGAACTGCTGCGGGAACCCTTCCGGGTCTCGAGGGACGCGACGATTCCGACGGGCCGCTACGACTTCGGCTCGGGGTCGGTACAGTACCGGTCGGCGCCGGGCCGGGCGTTGACGGGATTCGTCCGGGTCGAGCGCGGCGGGTTCTTCGACGGGACGCTGACGTCGCTGTCGGGCGGCCTCATGTGGCGGCCGAACCATCACCTCTCCGTCGATCTCTCGGCGAACCACAACGACATCTCGCTCCCGGACGGGGCGTTCACGGCGGACGTGTTCGGCGGGCGGGTCGACTACGGCTTCTCGACGAAGGTCTTCGCGAGCGCCTTCGTCCAGTACAATGCGGCCGAGGACCAGTTCGTGACGAACGTGCGCTTCAACTACCTGTATTCGCCGCTCAGCGACATCTTCCTCGTCTACACCGAGCGCCGGGACCTGGCCGCCGGCATGACCGTCGAGCGCGTCTTCGCCGCGAAGGTGTCCAGGTCCATCGGCTTCTGACCCGTTCTCCCCCGATAGCCGGGGTGCCTGCGCCAGACGACAGCGTTGCGTGGCTCCGCCAAGTCAGACTAGTATCAGTCTAGTTGAAATCCTCCGGATTCGATCCGAGGAGGAGCATGAACATGCCGGACATCGGCGCCTTTGAAGCCAAGACGCACCTGCCCCGCCTCCTGCGGCGCGTGCAGACGGGGGAGCGCTTCGTCATCACGAGGCACGGCCGTCCGGTTGCGGAGTTGATCCCCTTCCGTACGACCGACCCCGACAAGGTTCAGGCCGCGATCGACGACCTGAAGGCGTTCCAGGAGACGCACAGTCTCGGCGGGCTCTCCGTTCGGGACATGATCGAGGAGGGTCGCCGGCGTTGACGTTCGTGCTCGACTGTTCCGTCACGATGGCCTGGGTGTTCCCGGACGAGGCGACGGAGGAGACCGCTCGGCTCCGCGATGCGTTGAGGGAGAGACGGGCGTTCGTTCCGTCCCTGTGGCCGGTCGAGGTCGCGAACGTGCTGCTCGTCGCTACGCGCCGGGGGCGGATCGCCGAAACCGACTGGCCGCGGATCTGGGGAAACCTGGAAGCGCTGCCGCTCACGATCGATCCCGCTTCCACATCCCGCATCCGTGGACCAGTGCTCGAAGTCGCCCACGCGCACGGGCTCTCCGTCTACGATGCCATGTACCTGGAACTGGCCGTCCGGATGCGATTGCCGCTTGCCACGCTGGATCGGACGCTCGGGGACGCGGCACGAGCGGCGGGACTCGAGGTGCCGACCGTCTCGTAGCTGGACTCGGAAGGGGCTCCGGCGCGTTCCCGCGGGAACGTGGTCGGAAGATCCGCTACTCGTGGCGGGCGAGCCAGGCGCGGAGGCGGTCGGCCTCGTCACTGGCGGACGGGTCGAGTTCCGCCTGGTAGAGCCGGCTGCGGATGACGAAAACATCCATCTCGTCTGGCGACGCGTCCCGTTCGAGGGTTTCTCCCACCTTCTTCAGGAAGAACGTGCCCCAGTCGGGCTGGCGGCCGTCGATGTCGGTGAAGCCGTACTCTTTCGCCAGGGTCCAGCTCGAGAACAGTCCGCCCGCCTTGGACGCGACGTTCGGGTCGGCCGCGAGGGCGGCGATCGCGCGGCCGACGTAGCACGGCGTCTCGGACTCGGCGAAGTACTCGTCTTTCTCGACCGCGTCGCGCCAGTTCACCTCGGTGACGCCGAAGTGGTCGAGCACCGCCTCGGAGCGCAGGAAGCCGGGGGTGATCGCGAGCGCGGTGACGCCGTGCGGACGGAGGTCGGCGGCCATGGCGTAGGCGAGCCGGACGACCGCGTTCTTCGCCAGGTCGTAGATGAGGTTGCCGCGGTAGCCGAACGTGTCGCCGTCGGTGACTTCGACGATGAGGCCGGCGTTGCGCTCGACCATCAGCGGGGCGCCGTGCCGGCTCGTGATGATGTGGGTGTGGACGGCGCGCTCCAGCAGTTGCGCTCCCTGCGCGACGGAGAGTTCCCAGAAGGGCTTCCCCCACTCGGTCAGCGCGTCGCCGCCCCAGATGTCGTTCACGAGGACGTCGAGGCGGCCCGCCTCGTCGCGGACGCGGGCGAAGAGCCGCTCGACCTCGGGTTCGACCGTGTGGTCGGTGCGGACGGCGATCCCCCGGCCGCCCTCCGCCGTCACCATTTCCGCCGTCTCCTCCAGCGTCTCGGGGCGTCCCGGCGTGGCGGGATGGCCCCGGACGCTGCGGCCGGTGCAGTAGACGGTGGCGCCCGCCTCGCCGAGCATGCGGGCGATGCCGCGCCCGGCGCCGCGCGTCGCGCCGGCGACGACGGCCACCCGGTCTCTCAGCGGACGGTCCGGCATACGGCTCAGAAGCGCAGGCTGACGAGCGGGACGTTCCAGGCGGTGTGCCGCTGCCCGTTCCGCCGCGGGTCGACGACGGTCGTGGCGAACGGCAGCGGGAGGCCGACCTCGAGCCGCCCTCCGTCCGACCAGTTCAGAAGGGCCGGCGACAACGAACCGGACGCCGCGCCGGCCGCGCTCGACTCTCCCTCCGGAGCGCCGTCGTCCTCCGGGGTCAGCAGGACCCCCAGGCCCAGACCCGCGAGGCTCGCCGCGAGCGGAATCGCGAAGGCGCCGCTGTCGCTGTCCGGTTTCGTGATGAGCGCAATGCCGACCCCGCCGAAACCGCCGATCAGGCCCCCGAGGCTGATCATGTGCGCGCGACGGGAGGACAGGTCGAACCGGCTCCCGGCCAGCGCGCCGGCGATCAGGCCCGCGTTGCCCACGAGGAGCGTGCTCGCCCACATCGCGTCGTCGTCCAGGTCCAGCGTAACCGCTCCCCCGAGGCCGAACCACGTCCCCCAAAGGCTGCCCAGGTACGTCGCCGCGGCCGTGCCTTCCGAGGTGTCCCGCGCGAGCAGTGCGGCCGTGACGATGCCGGTCAGTCCGCCGGCCACCGCCGCGGTGACCGCGTCCTGCTCGTCCGGATCGCAATACTCGCAGTCCGGATCGGCGCCGAGATTCAGCGCGTGCGCCCAGCCCGCGCCCTGCCAGGTGCCCCACGTGCCGGCCCAACTGATCGTGCGCGATCGCCCCACCGAAAGGGAACGCGAGAACACGCGGCCGGCGAGGTAGCCCACGGGCCCGCCGAGCAGAAGTCCGACGCCGTGGGACTCCGAACTGGTCGCATCGGCCAGCATGGGTACGGCGACGCCCCCCAGCCACAGACCGTAGAGCGTGGACCAGACCCGGAACTCCGTATCGCCGCGCTGGTCCTGGAGGACGCCGCCCTGCCCCAGCCCCGCCGGTACAGCCCCCGCCGGCGCCCCCAACCCTCCCAGCCGAGCCCGGGCCAGCGCCGCACCCGGGGTGTCGGGGTAGCGGCGGACGATCTCCTCATACAGAGCCCGGGCAACCTCGAGTTCGCCGCGCTCCTCGAAGTCGCCTGCGGTCGCGACGAGCACCGCGGCGGAGTCCGCAGCGGTCACCTGCGCGGCGGCGGGCCGCGGGCCGCCGAGGACACCGGCCAGGAGAGCGATGATCGTCAGGCCCGAGAGGCGGACCGACACCTCTCCTCGCGAGGCCGCCAGTCGCGAGTTCGCCGCCAGTCGCGAGTTCACCGGGGACGGCCGGTCAGCGGATGCCGACGATGCCGCGGACGGACTCGATGAGTTTGGGCGCGTCCCAGCCCACGCCGCCCTTGAAGACGATGCGGGTCTCGCGGATGTGGCCGTCCGCCTCGGGGTCGCCCTCCAGCACGACCAGATCCGCGACCTTGCCGACCTCGATCGTTCCCGTCTCGTCGTCGATTCCCAGCACTCTGGCACCGTTCGCGGTCATGATCCGCACGACTTCGGCGGGCGTGAAGCCGGCCTCGAGCAGCAGTTCGTAGTTCTTCTGGTCGCCGTAGCCCGGAGGCGCCGCGCCGTACCCCGTCGGATCGACCCCGGCCGCGAGCGTGCCCCCGGCCTGCACGAAGGCGTATTCGTACTCGAGCGCCTTTTGGTAGACGTCGGGGTGGATGCCGATCCCGGAATCGAGGGTCGCGTTCCGCCGCAGGTCCGCGATTTCCCTCACTTCCGCGGCGATTTCCGGGGCTAGGATGTCGTAGACGCGCTCGTCGATCGGACCCCGGCCAGGCACGGAGATTTCGTACACGGCCAGCGTGGAGGTCATCGCGACGTCGTTCTCGATCATCATGCGGAACGTCTCCTGCACCTCCTCGGAATCCACATCGAGGTCGCCGTAGCCGTTCCGGAACCCCGACGGACAGTCGTCCGGCTCCTTGCCGGGGAAGTACTCGCTGTTCGCGAGCAGGCCATGCTCCAGGTTGTCGATCCCGAGCGCCACCGCCTCCCTGTATCCGACGGAGCAGAGGTGGGCCGTCACCTTCACGCCGTGCCGGTGCGCCTCGTCGATCGCCGCGCCGAGTTCCTCGCGGCTGATCCAGGTGTAGGCCTTGAACCAGGGCACGCCCTCCTCGGCCCAGTAGCGGACGAGACGTCGGGCCTGCTCCGGCCCCTCGAGCTGGGCCATGGACTGCGAACCCTCCTGCCCCGTGAGGTAGGGACCGGTCGTGAACATGTTCGGGCCGATGGTGCGCCCCTCGTCGATGGCCCGCTTGAGGTTGATCTCCTCGTACGGCGCGCGCGCCCCCGTCGTCCGGATCGTCGTCACGCCGGAGGCGAGATAGAGCCGCGACCCGGAGAAGGAGAGCTGCGCCGCGCGGCCGTTCCCGCCCGTGTAGTAGCTGTGGTTGTGAAGCCCGATGAGACCGGGGATGACGGTGTGCCCGGAGAGGTCGAGCACCTGCGCGTTCCGGATCCGGCCCGCCACCTCGTCAGCGGGGCCGACGTCGGCGATGCGGCCGTCCCGGATGACGATGGTCTGCCCCTCGCGCGCCGGGCCGCCGGTGCCGTCGATGACCTTCACGTTCGTGAGCGCCACGGTGGGCGCCTGCACCGCGATGAAGTCCTCCATCGCTTCCTGCGCTCGCGCAGCGGAGGGTACGCCGACCGCGAGGCACAGGATGGTCGCGACGAGCACGAGGAGCGGAGTGCGGCGGAGACGGGCGGCAGTCATCGAGGTGTCCTTTCGCGACGTGGCCGTGGATTACTCGTTGGCCGGATTCTGACGGCTCCAGCATCATGCTCCCCTTCCATACGGCGGGCAACAGCACCGCGTCCTGCCTGCCATGCCGCATCTGAGCCGGCCGGGATCGCTCGTCAGGGGTGTTGCCGCAGCCCGTGCAGGTGGCAGCAGTCCGCGGCACGGCAGGCCCCGCGGAGACGCCGTTCGGGGGGGGGCTGCATGGACGAGGAGGGGCGTACGGGGCTTCAATTCATGGTGGGTTTTAGTTGACCGGGAACCCGCCAGATTGGGACAAACCATCGTAACGCGTTGAAAAATAATGAGATATTTATTTGACGGTTGTTTCCATTTCGAGCGTGGTGGAGGCTATCGTGAGAGCGATGGTCTCGCCGACGCCCAAGCTCGTGCGGCGGCATCATCGAACACCGAACCCCTTGTGACGCTAGAATGGACATCGAACATGACGATGACTCGCTTCGCGAAAGGACGCACCCGGTGACGCCTCGCTCATCCTCGTACCTCGCGGACTTGGTGCGCCGGTGCTGCGCCCTTGCCCACGAGACGGAGTGGGTGGAATTCAAGCGGAACTACAGCCGTCCCGAAGCCGTCGGCGAGTACATCTCGGCTCTGGCCAACTCGGCGGCGCTTCACGGCGAACCATTCGGCTACGTGTTCTGGGGTGTGAGAAACAGCACCCACGATCTGGTGGGAACCGACTTCGTTCCCGGTTCAACGAAGAAGGGGAACGAGCTCATCGAGCCTTGGCTGGCACGGTCGCTGGAACCGCAGGTGGATTTCCGCTTCGAGGAAGTCGAGGTGGATGGAGCGCGGATTGTCCTGCTTCGGGTTCCCCGCGCGACGAGTCGCCCCGTAGCCTTCAAGCGCACCGAGTTCATTCGCCTCGGCAGCCCGACGCGGAGGCTGCGCGACCACCCGGCGAAAGAGACGGAGCTCTGGCGCCTCTTCCTGGATTCCGTCTTCGAGGACGGCGTTTCCGCGGAGCACCTTGATGGGCCGGATGTCCTCCAAGCGCTGGATTATCCGGCGTACTTTCAATTGCTTGAAGTCCCGCCGGCTGATGGGCGCGAAGCCATCCTCCAAGCGCTGACCCACGACCGGCTCATCAGGCCAAGCCAAGCCGGCGGCTACGATATCACCAACCTGGGCGCCATTCTGTTTGCCCGCCGACTCGCGGACTTCCCCGAACTCAAGCGGAAAGCCGTCCGCCTGATTCACTACCGCGGCTCCGGGCGCATGGACGTGGAGCGGGAGCAGGAAGGGGGCAAGGGGTACGCGACCGGTTTCGGGGGACTCGTAAGCCACATCCGCGCCTGGACGCCATCGAACGAGGAGTTGGGACCGGCGTTCCGCCGCGAGGTGCCGATGTTCCCGCCGATTGCGATCCGGGAACTCGTAGCTAACGCCCTCATCCACCAGGACTTCTCGATGACCGGCGCCGGGCCGATGATCGAGATCTTCGACCGCCGCCTCGAGATCAGCAATCCCGGTGAGCCGCTGATGGACACGAGTCGCCTCCTCGACACGCAGCCCCACTCCCGTAACGAGAGGCTCGCGTCGCTCATGCGCCGCCTGAACATCTGCGAGGAGCGAGGTTCCGGCATCGACAAGGTCGTTCACGCCGTGGAGAGCTACGCGCTGCCGGCCCCTGTGTTCGAGAGACCGCCAGGATTCACGCGTGCCATCCTGTTCGCTCACAAACCGCTGCGCGAGATGGACCGCCAGGAGCGGCTTCACGCGTGCTACATGCATGCATGCCTTCGTTACGTGACCCAGCAGCCCATGACGAACTCCTCCCTCCGGGCACGTTTCGGGATTGCCGACAGGAATGCCTCGATGGCATCCCGCATCCTCGCCGATGCGGTGAACAAGGGGCTAATCGCGGTGGCGGATCCCGAGACGGGTCCCCGGGCACGGCGGTATCTGCCGTTCTGGGCAGGGTCCTGAGCGAGACCCATCCTTCCACTCGACGGTCCCCATGCCCGTCGGGCTCGATCTTTTCAGGGATTTGCGGCAGGCTCCAAGAGACCGCCGTTTATTTGATCGGGAACCCGTCAGATCAGGCGCAAGCTTCGTAATTCGTTGGTATGTCAAGAGATATTTATTTGACGGTTGTTTCCGTCTCTGCAGATCAGGAGGAGCTTCCGCCCCGGCTCCGACCTGATTCTACCACTCTTCGGCGATCGAGCGGGCCTGCGCGCGACGGTGAGCAGGGTCGACTTCACCGGAACGGTCTGCGTAGACGGCGTTCAGGCTCGCAGTGATGTCCTCGCTGCAGTGCTTCGCCACATACTCGGCCACCGCCGTCGCGTAGAGTTCGCTTCGCGAGATACCCATCCGTTTCGCGAGCGAGTCGGCTGCGGCGAATAGATCGTCAGGCAGGTAAATCGCTGTCTTCATGCTATTTCCGGTCACGGCGGGGCGTCGGCGACGTTCATCGTCATCTTCATGCCGGCTTCGAGGTGTTCCGCGATGTGGCAGTGGATCATCCAGCGGCCGGGGTTCGACAGTTCCAGCAGGATGTCCGTCGTCGATGCGGCGGGCAACAGGACCGTGTCCTTCCACACCAGGTTCGGGTTCGGCACCCCGTTCTGCGACAAGACAAGGAAGCGCTGGCCGTGGATGTGCAGTGGGTGCTGCATGGCGTGAAAGGCGCCGCGGTCGTTGACGACGCGGATCTTCACCACATCCCCGACGGCGAAGTTCCACTCGATCTCCTCGTTCTCCCGCCCGGTGGCCGTCTCCCTCAGAACCCAGCGGATCTCGCGGCCGGTCGTGGCCCAGTTCATGCGGGGCATCGTCCCGGTCCATTCCACCGGGTTGAAGTAGACCCAGTCGTAGGCCATCGAGCGTTCGATGGGGAGCGGGAGATCCTCGGTCTCGAGCGTCATTACGAGTTCGTGATCGGGATCGTCGTCGAAGCGCGGCCGATAGCGGTCGATGTCCGCGATGACGTCCGCATGTTCGCGCAGGGTCTCGAAGGAGGGCCCGTGGTCGTGGGCCGCGGCCCGTGGCGCCACGGTGACGGTCCCCAGAGTCCGAAGTTCGGCCCGGAAGACGCCCTGCCGGTGGTTGATCCCCTGTACGTGGTTGACGAGCGCGTGCGTTCCCGGACGGTCGAAGCGCACGTCGACCACGTAGCGCTCCGCGGGAGCCAGGACCACGCTTCGGACCCGTTCCTCGCGCTCGAAGCGGCCCACGTCGGAGGCGATGACCTTCATCGGAAGACGATGGGGATCATCGACATCGGGGTTCGCGACGCGCTGGTCGGGATCGGGAAGTCCGCCGCGTTCCGTGTCCACGAAGGAGAGGTTGAAGGTGCGCGTGTTCGAGGCGTTCGTGAGGTGGAAGCGGACGACCTCGCCCCGGTCGACTTCCAGTTCGTAGCTCGGCTCCCCGTTCACCAAAGGACGGTTCCCGAACCGGCCCATGAGCACGTAGTTCGCCGATTCCTCCCCGAAGTCCACGAGTCCGTCGTCGTCGAGGAGGATGTCGTCGAGCATGAGGACTTCCTCGCGGTTCGCGGGCCCGTAGTAGTCCGGGTCGGCGGGGTCGACGAGGAGGTTCCCGTACAGGCCCAGTTCCTGCTGGACGTCCTCACGGTGGTGCGGGTGGTACCAGTAGATGCCCGCGTCCCGGAAGAAGATCCGGTACTGGAAGGACTCCCCGGGGGCGACGGGATCCTGGGTGAGGCCGGGGACGCCGTCGAACGCGTTTTCGAGCCGGATGCCGTGCCAGTGCACCGCCGTCGGATACGGGGTCCGGTTCGTGAAGTTCACGAAGATGGTGGACTGCTCGGGGACGCGGATGAGTGGCCCGGGGTGCTGGCCGTTGAAGGCGAGCATCGCGAGGCGGCGGCCTTCGATTTCGCGGCGGACGATGGTCGCCTCGAGGTCGAGCGTGCCGCCGTCGGGGAGGTCGACGACCCGGCGCGCGGCTGCCTCGGGGAGCGTCTCCCACGGGGGTACGTCGGCCGCGCTCTCGAGGCTCGCGGGGCGGGCGCGCGGTTCGAGGTCCATCACGCCGGGCAGCATGGCGATGCCGGGGTACGCGGGCGGTGCGTCCCAGCGACTCGGGGCCCGGTCGGCCACCCGCCGCGTCGCCGACGGCGCCAGGGCCAGGAGGTCGTGCGCCTCCATGAGCGCGGACGGCGAGCGCCCGCGCAGCACGAGCGGCCCCTCGCGCGTCGCGACGTCGGCCGACGCCTCCGCGCTGACCATCACGAGGAACTTGTTGAACGCGACGCGCCCCAGCGCGTGCTCGCCGTTCCCGACCGGCCCCAGCGGCACGACCGGAGCCAGTTCGAGCGGCGTCGCCCACGCCATGTAGACCGTGTACGGCCCCAGGCTGGAGGGCGGCGGGAGGCCCTCGATGTGCGCGGTCAACGCGCGGACATGGTGGCCGGACGGCGTCACCGTCACGCCGAACGGCGACGGCACCCGCCCGAGTTCAACGAATCCCTGCGCGTCGCCGCCCCGCGCGGTCGAGAAGAGACTGATGCAATGGAGGTCGGCGGCCACCCGGCCCGTCGGCGTGTCCGTGAGCGCGCCCGCCGCCCCGGCCGCGCGCGTCTCCGCGGCCCGCGCTTCACAGGCGCCGCTGGAGCCCGGAAGCTGGCCTGCCGCTCCGGTCGGGGTCGCCAACAGGGCGAGGACCCCGGCCACGACCCCGGCCCCCCGGATCAGCGCACGCACCTCGCCTCGCACGTCCTCGCGCACCGCCGGGATGCCCGGTTCAGTCCTCGTCAGCCTCGTCAGCCTCGTCAGGGATAAACCGGAGGGCCACGCCGTTGTTGCAGAAGCGCTTGCCCGTGGGCTCGGGCCCGTCGTTGAAGACGTGACCTTGGTGTCCGCCGCAGCGGGCGCAGTGGTATTCGGTCCGCGGCAGGATGAGCTTGAAGTCGCGTTTCGTCTCGAGGACGTCGGGAAGCGTCTCGAAGAAGCTCGGCCACCCCGTGCCGCTGTCGTACTTCATGTCGGTGGTGAACAGCGCCTCCCCGCACGCCGCGCACGCGAACGTCCCGGGACGCTGCTCATCGTTGAGCGGACTCGTCCCCGCGCGTTCGGTCGCTTCCTCGAACAGCACCTTGTAGGCCGGCTCGGGGAGCTTCTCCCGCCACTCCTGCTTCGCCTTCCGGTCTACCTTCCCCATCTTCCCATCTTCCCGTCTACCGGGTCATCCCCCGGGGTTCTCCAGGAGAAAGATCTTGTCGTCGGTCTCATCCACGCCGGTGAGATCGAGATCGCCATCCAGGTCGCGGTCGTGAATGACGACGCACGAGCCGTTCGTGCTCGCCGCGTACGAACGCGGGTTCACCAGCGTTCCGTCGCCCGCGTTCTCGTGCACCGTGAAGCTGTTGCCCTCGAAGTCGCTGGTGACCACGTCGAGGTCGCCGTCGCCGTCGATGTCGCCCACGTCGACCGCCAGCGGCGACTCGCCCGTCTCGTATTCGACGGGATCCGCGAAGCCGCCCGCGCCATCGCCGAGGAGGACGCCCACGTTGTTCCCTTCACGGTTCGCGGACATCACGTCGACGTTCCCGTCGCCGTTCACATCGCCCGCCACGATCATCCACGGCTTGCCGCCGGCGCGCACGCGCGTGCCCAGCTCCAGGTTGCCGCGCCCGTCCCCCAGGTAGGTGAGCACCTCGTCCGTGAAGTAGGCTCCGACGAGCAGGTCGGGCAGGCCGTCGTTGTTCACGTCCGCCGTCGCGCACGTCTTCTCGCCCTGCCCCGGCGAAGCGATCTCGGAGGCGCGCCGCAGATCGCCCGTCCCGTCGGCGTTGTTGAGCAGCATGGCCACGTTGCCGCGCGACTCCTCGGGTCCGACGGACATGTTCACGGCCGCCACGTCCGGCCACCCGTCCTGGTCGAAGTCGCCGATGCACACGCCGCGGACGTTCTGTCCGGACTCGATGTTGCTCCCCAGCTCGAACCAGCCTTCGCCGTCGGCGAGGAAGACGGACACGAGGTCGTTCCCCGCGTTCCCGACCACGAAGTCGGTGAGGCCGTCGCCGTTGAAGTCCGCCCCTTCGTTGGGGCTCGGCCAGCTTCCGCCCGGGATGTCGAGGACGCGGAACTCGTTGTAGTCCCCCTTGCCGTCGTTGAACATCACGCGGACGTCCGCGGAGACCTCGTTGGGGATCGCGATGTCGGGATAGCCGTCGCCGTTGAAGTCGCCGGCGTAGGCCCCGTAGGGCTGGACGTGCTTCTCCCCGTCGTCGAGGACCGTGCGCGCGCCGCGGTCGATCATGTCGAGCGAGCCCGCCTGAGGCCGGATCCAGAAGTTCCACGCGAAGCCCGTCTCCATGGCGCCGCCGGCCGCGAGCTTCTCTCCGGCGCGCAGCGACGCGGTGACCGATTCGCCGGCGTGGAAGGGCTCGCCGGGATCGAAGCGGATGCGCCGGCCATCGTCCGAGAGCTGCACGGAGCCCGTCATCACGCCGCTCCAGCGGCCGAACACGGACAGCGCCGCCGGATCGAAATCGCCGGGATCGAGCGGCTGCGCGAGCACGAGTTCGACCGGCGACTCCGGACCGGCTTCGATCGAGTGCGGGGCCGGCGAGACGAGAGACACGGCGGCGGACGAAGATCCGACGGCGGCGGCCGGGGGCGGGGCTTCCGTGGCGGCCGCCTCGCTGCGGTCCGTGCCGACCAGAACGAGCACCGCCGCCGCGGCGACGACGAGTGCACCGAGTACTCCGGAGAGGGTCTTCATCTCGCAACCTCCAACAGCTTCAAACCAACGGGGCCCGCCGCACGCGAACCCGGCCTGGTGCGACGCTGCACCAGCCTTCGCAAGCTACCGGCGTTCACGGCCGGTGACGAGCGGGAGGTCCTCCCGCCGGCCCCAGTCGTTCCACGAGGCGTCGTAGAACTTCGTGTCATAGCCGAGATATCTCGAAATCATGTAGGTGTAGCTCGCGCGCATGCCAATGAGGCAGTAGCTGACGACGACGCCGTCCTCCTTCGCCCCCGCCTCCTCGAAGCGCGCCTCCACCTCGGCGAGGTCGATCAGCGTGGGGATGTCGTCACCCGTGAGATCCTGCCAGTAGAGGTTGTAGGCGCCCGGAATGTGCCCGCCCCGCAGGAAGTCCCGACCGGGACGTTCTCCCGTGTACTCGTCCTCGGGCCGTGCGTCGATCAGCGTCACGTCCGGGTCGTCGAGACGGTCGTGGATCCACTCCGCCGTCACGATCATGTCTTCCCGGACGGCCGCCTCGAAGTCGCCGCGGGCGGGCGTCGCCGGCTCGGCGGCGACTTCGCCTCCCGCCGCCTTCCACGCCGCCAACCCTCCATCGAGCACCGAGGTGCGGTCGCCGTGACCCAGGTAATCCAGCGTCATGAAGACGCGGGCCGCGTGGAGGCCGGGGTCCCCGACCACGACCACGTGGCTGTCGTTGGAGACGCCCGCGGCGCGGAAGGCCTCGACGAGGTCCTCGACCGGCGCCAGTTCGGTGATGAGGTCGTTCCGCTCGACGGCGATGTCGTGGTACTCGAGGAAGCGCGCTCCCCGTACGTACTCCTCGAGGGGCGCCATGCGGCCCATCCCGACGTGCAGCACGACGACCTCAGGGTCGTCGCGGTGTTCCACGAGCCAGTCGCCGCTCACGAGGATGTCCGGATTCGCCTGCGCGGCGACGGCCTGAGCTGAAACCGCCAGCGCTGCCAGCCAAATCGTGAGGACCGCCGCCGGTCGCATGGGAACTCGTCGCATGGGGATATCTCCGAAACTCTGCATTGGTTGTCTCTTCCGTCGCATTCGACTCGCTTTCTGCTCGGAGTGAGCATATCTCAGCCGGATGGAGTTTCGAAACCGGGAAGGGAACGAGGCGTACGCGTTTTCCCTCCCGCGCCGGAATCGCGCGCCGGGGACGAGCGCCTTCGTGCGGGCGAAGGATGAGGCGTCGAAGATCGAGTACTGTCTGCGCTCGATCCTCCCCGTCTTCGACGAGATCCACGTGATCGACAACGGGAGCCGGGACGACACGGCCGAGATCGTGCGGCGCCTGCGCGAGTCCGCCACGGATGGAAGCAGGATTCGGCTTCACTCGTATCCCTTCCGCGTGGCGCGGTTCGGACCGGAGCACGACGAGACCCCGGCCGACTCGTTGCACTCTCTCGTCTACTTCACGAACTGGGCGCTGTCCCGCTGCACCCGGCGTTACGCCTGCAAATGGGACGCGGACATGGTGCTTGCCCGCGAGCGGCGGGACGCCGTCACCGACCTGCTGTCCGGGCTCGGACGCGGGTGGCCGGCCGCGTGGTCGCTTGCCGGACAGACGGTGTACCGGACGTCCGAGGGGTCCTTTCTGGCCCCTCGCGGGGAGGTGAACCGGGAGGTGCGGATCGCCCCCTGCGGTTACGCCGCCAGGTTCCACAAGCGAGAACACTGGGAGCAGCTCATCCGACCCCGCTGGCTGCGTACGCACCACTTCGCGCCCGTCTGCTTCCATGAGTTGAAGTTCCTGTACGAGGAGGAGTTCGATCACTGGTCGACGACGGAGTTTCCCTCGCCCCGCAAGCGACGCGAATGGGCGACGTTCCAGCGGCTGCGCGGCGGGGAAGCGGGCGACGCCGACATGGGCGCGGTCCATCGCCTGCCGGCGACCCTACTCGATGAGCAGGTCGATGCGGCGGGGCGACGCGAATCGGGCGGGGCGCGGTCAGGCAGATCCCCGCGCAGCCGGCATCCTGGCGACGAGCGTCCGGCCGACGAGCGTCTGGCTGACAGGCGTCCGGCGCACAGGCGCACCCTGTCGCGCTGGATGCCTCGTTTCCTGGGGATCGGCGCCACGCGCGCGGGCACGAGTTGGGTGGCGGCGCAGCTCTCGAGCCATCCGCAGATTCGGATGGACCGCAAGGAGATCCACTTCTTCGACCGCAAGCTCGGGGCGCCGGCCCCGAGCGGATCCGTGCGGGATCGAATCGATCGGCTCCGCTACCTTGCCCGCTTCGTCCGCGCCAGAGGAGGCGGCCGGGGGGACGCCAGGGGAGGCGGCCGGAGTGGCGGCCGGATCCGGGGCGAGATCACGCCTGCCTACGCGATTCTTGAGCCGGAGGTCATCCGCCGCGTTGCGGATTGGATGCCCGACGCAAGACTCATCTTCATGATGCGCGACCCGATCGAGCGCGCCTGGTCGCAGGCGCGGAACGGGTTTCCCAGGTGGCGCGGCAAGCCGTTGGAATCCGTGAGCCGCGAGGAACTCATCTCCTACTTCGACAGCGACCCGGTCCGGCGGCGCAGCGACTACCCGACCTGCCTTCGCGCGTGGCTCGCGCACTTTCCGCGCGAGCATTTCTTCTTCGGCTTCCTGGACGAGATCCGGGAGCGGCCCGAAGACCTGATGCGCGACCTCCTGGGATTCCTCGAGGCAGAGGTCGTGGTGGGGGACACGGCGGCGTTGAGGAAGCCGGTGAACGCGGCGGCTCCGGTCCCCATGCCGGACTGGGTGCGCGACCACCTCGAGCGGGAGTACGCGTTCGACGCGGACGAAGTCTCGGAACTCATCGGGCGGCAGGTCCCGTGGTCCCGGTGAACCTGCCGCCGCGGCTCGACCCGCCCCGGGTCCGGCGGCGCCCGATCCCGGCCTTCAAGCGATGGTTCGGTCGCGGCAAGCGGCGGATCGGCTACTACCGGCTGCGTGATGGATTTCGGAACCGGCTGCGGGAGCCCCGGTTCCTCCGGTCTCTGCGGCCCACGGATGTGTTTCTCGTGGGACACCCGAAGTCGGGGAACACCTGGCTCGCCTACATGCTGGCCGTGTTCCTGTCGGACGATCGAGAGCGCGACGTGAACCTGTACAACGTCGGCGACTACGTGCCGTTCGTGCACGGCCGCGACCACGAGATCGCCGCCTGGGACCACCTCCCGGACCCGAGAGTGTTCCGGAACGAGTATCCCCGCTATCCGCAACGCTATCCCGGCACCCTCCATCTCGTGCGCGACCCGCGGGCGGTCCTCGTCTCCTTCTGGCACATGTTCACGACGATGTTCGACGACCGTGACATGACGCTCTCACGGTTCGTGGATGGCTACCTTTCCGGCGGCGCCCCGTTCGACGCCTGGCACCGGCACCTCGTGCGATGGGACCGGCAGGTCGCGGCCGCGCTCCAACGCGCGGGGAACGGCGAGAGGGTCTGCATCGTGCGCTACGAGGATCTCGTCGCCCACCGCGAGGCGGCCCTCCGCCGCGTGGCGGATTTCATCGGAGCGTTTCCTGCGGGAGAAGTTCCCGCGCGAGACGTTCCCGCGGGAACGTCCGAGCGGCTTTCCCGGGCGGCGGCGCGCGGGTCGTTCGGCGCCATGCGGGACCTGGAGCGGCGCCACGGCGCGGAGGCCTACGCCGGGCGCGCCCGCGGCGAGGGGCGGTTCGTTCGCCGGGGACAGGCGGAGGGCTGGAAGGAGGAGATGGACCCCGCGGACGCGGCCCGGATCGAAGCCGCGTTCGGCCCCGTCATGGAGCGCGCGGGATACCCGCTGTGAAGGCGCGCGGCGGCCCCGGCATCGCGGTCATCGTCTCGACCTACGAGCGGCCCGACGCCCTCGACGCGGTCCTGCGAAGTCTCGCCGAACAGACGTACCGCGCCTTCGAGGTCGTCGTGGCGGACGACGGTTCCGGCCCGGACACGCGCGAACTCGTTGCGGGGCACGCGAAGACATCGGGCCTCGACCTGCGGCACGTCCGGCAGGAGGACCGCGGGTATCGACTGGCCGCGATCCGGAACCGCGCGGCCGCGGCGACCGGACAGCCGTACCTCATCTTTCTCGACGGCGACTGCCTCGTGCGGCCGGACTATGTCGAAAGACACGCGGGGCTCGCCGAGCCGGGGCATTTCGTCCATGGCAGCCGGGTGAGGCTCGACCCGGGGCTCTCGCGGACCGCGATCGAGCAGGGGCCCGGAATCGAGCGCCGGGGCGCCATCCGCTGGCTCGCCGAGTGGCTCCGTGGACGCGCGGACCGGTTTACGCCGCTGCTGCGCGTGCCGCTGGGACCTCTGCGCCGCATGACGCCGCGGCGATGGCACGGGGTCAAGGGATGCAATCTCGCCCTGTGGCGTTCGGATTTCCTGGCGGTGAACGGGTTCGACGAAGGCTTCGAGGGGTGGGGGTTCGAGGACAACGATCTCGTCGTCCGCCTCATCCGGAACGGGGTGCGACGAAAGGAGGGACGGTACGCCGTCCCGGTGCTGCACCTCTGGCACAAGTCGCGCCCCCCTGACCCCGCCAGCCGGGAACGCTTCGAACGTCGGCTCCGCTCCGACACGATCCGCGCCGAACGGGGAATCGACGGCTAGCAGCCCGTGGGAAAACCCCGCGGTCGCGGACCCTTCCGAATCCCGTGTTCCGTCCAGTCGCGCCCGCCGCGGGTTTCGGCGCGCAACCTTTCGTTCGTCGCCTGCGCTTCGGGATCGAGCCAGGGCCGGGCGTGCTCGACGTGCGCGCACACCGCCCGGTGCCGAGCCTGGATGGGGCGAATCCCGGCGTTGCGGAGACGCTCGCCGAGTTCGCGGTCCTCGACGGGATACGTCATGCGCTCGTCGAAGCCGTTCACGCGCAGGAGGTCTGTCTTCCAGGCCGATGCGTTGTGACCGTTCCACGTGGCGCGCGTAGTGGTCAGACGATCGAGCCACTCCGCGCGGAGCGGGGAGCGGATGAGCTTTCCCCGGTCCCGCCTCCGGCTCAGCGCTCCCATCTCATCGAGCCACGGCGGCTCGAACAGCGAACCGCCGAGCACATCGTCTCTCTCGATCCGGGACCCTGCCGCGCTTGAGAGGCGGACTCTCCCGCCCGAAACGAAGCACCCGGGCTCGGCGAGCCGGGCGTGGGCATCCACGAAGTCGTTCCGGGGGATGCAGTCGCCGTCGCTGAGGATGAGATAGTCCCCACGGGCCTCGACGATCGCGCGGTTCAGGATCCGGCACTTTCTGAAACCGTCGTCCTCCTGCCACACGTGGGAGATCGCGAGGCCGGTGGAGATCCGCAGATGCTCGATCCGGTCGCGTGTCTCCGGCCCCGAGCCGTCGTCAGCGACGACCACGTCGAACCCGGGGCACGTCTGTACCGAATAGCCCCAGAGCGTGCGTTCCAGTTCGTCCGGCGCATTGTACGTGCTCAGGATGACGGAAAGGGCCGGCGGCTCGCCGCTCATGCGGCCCCTTCCGTCGGGTCCAGCCGCGCTTACGGCCGTGCGGGCTCCGCCGTCGAGAGGGCGATCGCGTTGAACAGGAACTTGAAGGTGCCGTGCGGCTGCGCGCGCCGCGTGATGAGCGGGCCGAACAGGTACAGGTGCCCGTTGCCCACCTTCGCTTCCGCCATCGTCACGCCGCCCTGCAGGTGCTCCTGACCCCACGCCCAACCGCTGACGAGCGGCGTGTCAGTGTCGAACCAGGCGAGCGGCGTCACCCCGCTCGCCCCGTCGTTCCTGGCCGCCAGCGCCGAGGCGCCGAACACGGGGCTGTTGTTGAACGACACCCGGAGCGTCGACGGAACTCCCGTGGCGACGAGCCGCGAGTTGTCCACCGTGACCTCCAGAATCGACCCGGGCACGTAGTACTCCTCCCGGCCCAGCGGCTCGCCGTCCTTGATCAGGTGGTCCTCCAGCGGAAGCCCGAGCTCATTTCCGAGGGCCGTCGAGCCGCCGATGGTGACGATCGAACCGCCGTCCTCGAGGAACTCGATCAGCGCCGGCGTCGTCGCATCGGAGGTGACCCGGCCGAGCCGGTCACGGTACTCCTCGGGAATCGTCTCCGGAGCCGGCGCGCCGCCCCCGCCGAACTGGAACCGCGAGCCGATGGCGCCCTGCGGGAAGATGATGACGTCGTAGTCGTCGCTCAGCGCTCCCGCGTCGAGCCGCTGCGGGAAGACGAGTTCGAAATCCGCGTACTCGAACTGCTCGAGGACCCAGCGGATCCAGCCCGACGGCATGGAGCCCCCGTACGTGTCCCAGAGCGCGACGCGGGGCGCCCGCAGACGCAGTGCGTCCACGTCCGGATCGTTCGCCAGACCCCGGAAGTCGATCCCCAGTTCGGCCGCCAGCGACGCGACCGCGTCGGCCGTTCCGCGGCGGTTTTTCACGTAGAACGTGCCGACCGGGTGCATCCGCCCGCCCTCCCGCAGCGGGGCGGTGAGCCAATACACCTCGTGTCCCGAGGCCTGCAGCCGGTTGATGGCCGTGAAGGCGTCGTTCGCCTCGTGACCGAACAGGAAACCGTCCGCCCCGTCCGCGTCCGCGACCATTCCCGGCATGGGGCTCGCGTTCCACTCACTGATTTCCTCGAACGGCCCGTCGAAGCCCTCCAGGATGCGGTCGAACTCCACCCCCATCTGGATCGCCAGCGTCCACCCGGCGTTGTCGTACGGCGGCGTTGGAGATGCCCCGGGAAAGAGGAAGTCGTCCGGGTGGTCCTGCGGCTCGAACATGTCGAGGACGTGCGGCCGGAAGGCCTGCGCGGCCCGCACCACGTAGGAGCCCGCGGGATACTCCTTCCCTTCGACGCCGAAGTCGGATGTCGCCCGCTCCACGATCACGCCGCCCTCAAGGAGCGCGTTGACAAACTTCGTCGCGGTCGGGAAGTCGGCCTGGTCGGACGGGAGGATGTACCCCCGGGGATCGCGCAGATCGGGCTCGAGCAGCTTGTCGTATTCCGCGCGCGTGCCGAGGCTGCCGCCGAAGCCGCCGACGTTGCGCGCGAAGTCGGTCTCCGCCGCTCCGGCCCGCATCTCCTCGCGCAGCCACTCCACGCGCCTCGGAAGAATCGTCCAGCTGTCCTTGCTGCCGCGTTCGATCGAGTTCATCCCCATGCGCCAGATGCGGTACAGGAACGTCTCGCGGTAGCGGGAGGCGACGTCGAGCACCGCCTTGTTCGCGGTCACCGAATAGTCGACCGACTGGCGGAAGTGCCACGGCTGCGGCTCGATCGGGGCGGGCAGATTGTCGTTGGGCAGCACCCGCTCGAGAATCAGCGGGATTTCCATCGGGGTCGGGTGCCCGATCGTTTCCGTGAGGAGCCCGATCATGTTCTTGAAGTAGGGCGTCGTGCGCAGGCCTCCGTTCCACCACGTCGAGTAGTTCGCCCCGCGCCGCCGCGTCGCACCGGGCTTCCCCTCCTCCGTGAAGCGCGAGTGCATGGCGGACCCGACGAGATCGATCCCCGTGATGACCATCGGGTCGATGTTGTAGTTGAACGGATCGCGGAACGGGGGCGCGAACAGCACGGTCCCGGTGGGTCCCGTCTGGTGGTGGTTGTAGACGATCTGCGGATACCACGTCCGGTACATCTGCCGGTTCATGTTCTCGGATTCCGGCTGGAAGGACGTGTAGAAGTCCCGGTTGTTGTCGTGCCCCACATACTTCTGGTAGAGGACGGGAATCCCGCGCGTGGAGCGCTCCGTCTTCTCCGCGACCCGCGTGTACCAGTTCGAGACGAGGTCCATCCCGTCGGGGTTCGCGTGGACGAAGAGGATGATGACGTCGTCGAGGATCCGCATCGTCTCGTCGTCGGTCCCGCTCACGAACTGCCACAGCGTCTCCATGAGCTGCTGCGCGCCCAGGACCTCCGTGGCGTGGAGGCCGCCATCGATCCACACGATGGCCTTGCCGCGGCGGGCGAGTGCTCGCGCTTCCTCCTCGGTCACGCCCCTGGCGAGCGCGAGGCGGGCGGAGATCTCCCGGTATTCGTCGAGGTTCGCGTGGTTCTCGGGCGAGGTGACGATCGCCATGAGCTGGTCGCGGCCCTCGGCCGTCGTCCCGATCGACTGCAGCGTCATGCGCGGGGACTCGGCGGCCAGCGTCTCCCAGTAGCGGGAGAGGTCGCCGTAGTCCGGCAGTTCGTAGTCAGCGCCGATCTCATGCCCGAAGAAAGCCTCCGGGGACGTCAGCTCCTGCGCGAGGGCCGGTCGCGCGGCCAGCACGCCGAGGACGGTCGCGGCGGCGGGCAGAAGGCCGCAGGCCGAAGCCCGGGCCACCCGGTGGGGGGCGAAGAACGACATGTGCGGACTCTCCTTACGCAGATCGTGTGCGGAGTTTCGGCGCCCATTATGGCGACGGCGTGCCCGGGAAGACAAAGCACGTCGGCCTCGAAGCGCCGCCGCCCGCCGGCGCGCCCGATCTTCCGGGCTCGCGGCGGGCGGCTCGGACTGGAGCCGGGTCAACTCCCGACTCTTACGGTCCGTGAGCTTCGTCAGCGCATCGGCGGCACCGGGACCTGTACCGGATCGCCGAGGTCGGGGCCGACCCCGGCCGCCTGCACGGCCGAGAAGAGTGCCGGCATGCGGTCCTCGATGAGGGCGTTCAGACGGTCGATGGCGCCGGGCATCGCCTCCCAGCCGCGCTCAAGCTGGTAGAGCATGTCCGCCGTCGGCGCCGTGTGGTAGCCGGACAAGGAGCCGGACACGCCGGCCCCGCCGCGCGCCCGTCCCAGCTCCTCGCCGATCTCGTCCAGCTCCTCGCCGATGGCCTCGACTTCCGCCGTCAGCGACTCGGCCACGTCGTGGCCCTCGAGCTGCGCCTCGACGTCGGACAGGTGGCCGCGCAGCCGGGCCGCGGCCTGCAGCCCCTCGTTCGTCGGCTTCGCGAGCGCGTAGGCGCTCATGAGTGCCTCCTGTCGCGCCATGAGGTCGCCCTGGCTGATGTTCACGCGCGGGTCGAGCCGCACCGTGACCGCCGTCTCGAGCGTCTGTCCCGCCGCGTCCAGCCGGGCCGTGTACGTCCCCGGGAGGACCTTGGGCGCCGTGGCGCCGGCGCGGAAGAAGAACCCGCCCCCGCCCGGAGGCGCCGGTGGGGGCTCGTAACGCAGATCCCAGATCACCTCGTTGAGGCCGCGGTCGCCGCCGCCTTCGAGTTCGCGGATGACGGAGCCGTCGGAGTCGAGGATCGTGATCGTCGCGTTGCCCGCCATCGCGACCGCGGGCATCGCGGCGTCGCCGTTGGCCGAGGGACCGCTGGTGACGATCCGCTCGCCGCTGTCGCCGCCTTCCTCGTCGGCCGTCGGGGCATCCGGCAGGTCGCTGCCCAGCCAGTAGCGGATGCGGGCGCCCTGCGGCGGGTTGTCCGCCTCCCACACGCCCGGCGTCCAGCCCTGCGGCGTGTAAGGGTTGTAGGCGACCGCCGACTGCGTCGAGAAGAGGTGGACCTCAGAGGCGAGCACCTGCTGGCTCAGCTCCTCGAGCGGCGTGACGTCCTCCATGATCCAGATCCCGCGCCCGTGCGTGCCGATCACGAGGTCGTTCTCGCGCTCCTGGATCTGGATGTCGTCCACAGGCGCCGGCGGCATGTTCCGCAGCAGCGGGTGCCACGAGTTGCCCGCGTCGATCGAGAAGTAGGTCCCGATCTCGTTGCCGGCGAAGAGGAGGTTCGCGGCGCGAGGGTGCTGCTTGAGCGCGTTCAGCGACCACCCGTCCGGGATCCCGTCCCTGACGGCCCGCCACGACTCGCCGTAGTCGTTCGACACGTACAGATACGGGGCCATGTCGTTGTTGCGGTGGTTGTCCCCCGCCACCCACACGGTGCCGGGGTCGGCGTGCGAGGCGACGATCCGCGTCATGTAGAGCTGGTCGGGCACGCCCGGCATGTTCGGCCCCGTGTTCGTCCACGTCGCGCCGCCGTCCCGCGTGACCTGCAGGTTGCCGTCGTCCGTGCCGACGTAGACCACCATCGGATCGAGGGGCGATTCCTCGATCGAGATCATGTTGCCGAAGGTCGATGTCCCGTCGTTGGCCGACATCATCGGCTCGGAGCCGAGGACGCCCATGATCTCCAGCGTCGTCCGGTCGATGGCCTTCGTCAGGTCGGGGGAGATCTGCTCCCACGTCTGCCCGTAGTCCGTCGACTTGAACAGGACGTTCCCGCCGTAGTAGACCGTGTTCGGGTCGCTGGGCGACACCTCGACGGGCGTGTCCCAGTTCCAGCGGTAGTCGGGCGGATCCTCCTCGTCCTCACCGGGGCGTCCCAGCGGGCGCTTCCGCAGCCGTTCGCCCGTCTTGAGGTTCGTCCGCATCAGGTTCCCGTTCTGGGACTCCGCGAGCATCACCTCGCCGTTGGGGTGGAGGACGGTGAAGTAGCCGTCGCCGCTTCCCACGTTATACCAGTCGCGGGGCCGGATCCCCTGGTTGGACCAGGTGTCCGACGGACCGCACCAGGAGCCGTTGTCCTGGAGGCCGCCGCACACGTGGTACGGTTCGCGGTTGTCGACGCCGATCTCGTAGAACTGCGCGAGCGGCAGGTTCGTCAGCTGGCGCCAGTTGTCCGAGCGGTCCCAGCTGATCGAGACGCCGCCGTCCCCACCCAGGATCAGGTGGTCGGAGTTCGCCGGGTTGATCCACAGCGCGTGGTGGTCGGAGTGGACCTCGGAGGCCGCGTCCGGCGTGAAGTTGATTCCGCCGTCGGAGGAGCGGTACAGGTTCGCGCCGCCCAGGTAGAGCCGCTCCGGATCGTTCGGATCGATGCGGATCTGGCTGTAGTACATGGGACGGTTGTTCGTCGTGCTCGTCTGCACCCACGTCTCGCCGCGGTCGGTCGACTTGTAGGTGCCCGTCTTGCGGTCGGCGTCTTCCTGGGCACCGAAGCCCTGTCCCGGGGCGCGCGCGTCGGCTTCGACGATCGCCCAGACGAGGTTCCCGTCCCGGCGGTAGATGTCGAGCCCGATGCGGCCCACGTCACCCTCCGGCAGGCCGCCGGCGAGCTTCGTCCAGTTGTCGCCGCCGTCCATCGTCCGGTAGATGCCGCCGCCCGGCCCGCCTCCGTTGAAGCCCCACAGCGTCCGCTGCCGCTGGTACATGGCGGCGAACAGGGTCATCGGATCGCCCGGATCCATGGCGAGGTCGATCGCGCCCGTGTGCTCGTCGACGTAGAGGACGAGTTCCCACGTCTCGCCCCCGTCCATCGTCCGGTACACGCCGCGCTCCGGGTTCGCGCCCCACAGGCGGCCCATCGCCGCCACGTAGGCCACGTCCGGATCCCGCGGGTGGACCTGGATGCGGGAGATGTGGTGCGTCGCCTCGAGTCCGAGGTGGGTCCACGTGCGGCCGGCGTCCGTCGACCGGAACACGCCCATCCCCCACGGGGAGGACTGGCGGTTCTGCGGCTCTCCCGACCCGACCCACACGACGTTGGGGTTCGACGGGGCGAGGGTGATGTCCCCGACGGACAGCATCGGCTGATCGTCGAACAGGGACTCGAACGTCGTCCCGCCGTTGATCGTCTTCCACACGCCGCCTGTCGCGACGCCGACGTAGAAGGTGGACGGATCGGATTCGTCGACCGCGAGGTCGGCGACCCGGCCGCCCATGATCGTGGGTCCGATTTCGCGCCATTCGAGCGCCTGGACGGCCGCCTGCAGATCGGCGTCCTGGGCCAGCGCGGGAAGAGGGGCTGCGGCGAGGGCAAGCACCGCGAGGAGAGACAGAGACACCGGGAGCCCTGAGCGCGTACGCATCTCGCTTACCTCGTTTCGGCAGGGGTTCCGCGGGAGGGAGCGGGCCCGGGTAAGGAACCGGTACCGGCCACCCCACCCGACCACATAGCCCGTATAGAATAGATGAACCCATCAAAATCTGAAACAGGGTCCCGCGAATCCGGCTCCCGGGCCCTGCCCTCCGCCTTGTCTTCGCCTCCCGCCGCGTGGCTCCGCGGTGATGGAAGAGCGGAAGCTCGAACCCGAGGAGATCGAGCGCCTGCGCGAGATCCTGGAGGAAGGATGACCGGCCGAGGGTAGCGCGCCCGCGCGGGTCGGGGGATCTTCGGCTGGCGACAGGCTGCGGGACCTGGTGTCCCAGCCGCCCTTCCAGCCCAGCGAGCCGGAGCGTCACCCGAATGACTGCCGAAATACGGATGGAGCGGATGACCTCGCCCGAGATCGGGGCGGCGATCGAGGCGGGGGTCACGACCGTCGTCGTCGCGGCGGGGGCGGTGGAGCAGCACGGGCCGCACCTGCCGCTGTTCGTGGACGCCGAGCACGGGGACCGGCTCGCGGTCGAGATCGCCCGGCGGCTCGGCGGGGCGCTCGTGGCGCCGACGATCCGGGTCGGCTGGTCCGCGCACCACATGGCGTTCCCCGGCACCGTGTCCCTCGAGAAGGCGACCTTCCTCGCCGTGTGCCGGGACTACGCCGTCAGCCTCGCGCACCACGGCTTCCGGCGCGTCTGCTTCGTCCCATCCCACGGAGGGAACTTCGCTCCGCTCGCCGAGGCGCGTGACGCGTTCAACGAAGCGGCGGGGCCCGACTGTTCCGTGGACGTATACGCGGACCTGGGCGAGGTCATCGGCGTCTGGCGCGGTGTCGCGGAGGCGGAGGCGGGGCTCGGGGGCCGCGTAGGCGGCCACGCGGACATCGCCGAGACGTCAATCATGATGGCCATGCACGACGGGATCGTCCGCGAGGAACTGGCCGAGTGCGGACGCCTTACGACGCCCGAAGAGGAACCGGAACTCATCCGGCGCGTGCTCAGCGAGGGGTTCGCGAGCGTGACGCCGAACGGGATCCTCGGCGACGCGCGCGGGGCGAGCGCCGAACTCGGCGAGAAGATGATCGCGGCGCTGGCGGATCGCATGGCCGCGCACTTTGGGGCATAGGTTCGGCTCGGAGGCTGGTACGGACCTGAAGATGGAGACGACGGGATGAGGGACGCGCGGACGGGGATGGCGATCGCGATCGTGCTGGCGGCGGCGACGCCGGCCGCGGCTCAGGTGCGGCGCGGCCCACCACCCACGCCCCCGGACACCTCGCCGCCGATGACGGTCGAGGCGTACGAGCCCCGCTCGACGCTGGTCGTGCCCGAGAACCCGGTCTCGCGCGCGGCCTTCCCCTTCGTGGATGTCCACCTGCACCTCAACGGGACGATGCCGCGCCCGCAACTCGACCAGCTCGTGCGCGACATGGACGCGCTCAACCTCGCCGTCGGCGTCAACCTGAGCGGCGGCACCGGCCCCCGGCTCGCGCACCAGATCGAGGCCTTCGAGGCCGCGTATCCCGGCCGTTTCGTCGTGTTCGCGAACGTCGACTTCAGCGACATCGGGAACCCCGAATTCGGGGCGCTCGCCGCGGCCCGGCTGGAGGCCGATGTCGAAGCCGGCGCGCGCGGGCTCAAGATCTTCAAGAACCTCGGACTGTGGCTCACCGATGCCGCCGACCGGCGCGTCCCGGTGGACGACCCCCGCCTCGACCCGATCTGGGCGAAGGCGGGAGAACTCGGCATCCCCGTCCTCATCCACTCGGGGGACCCGGCGTCCTTCTGGGAGCCGATGGACGAGCGCAACGAGCGCTGGCTCGAGCTTCGCGTGCGGCCCGGCCGCCGGCAGACCGGCCCGCCCTCCTTCGAGCTGGTGCTGGAGGAGCAGTTGAACATGTTCCGCCGGCACCCGGGGACGACGTTCATCGCCGCGCACCTCGCGTGGCTCGGCCACGACCTCGGCCGCCTCGGGCAGCTCCTGGACGAGATCCCGAACATGAACGTCGGACTCGGCGCCGTGATCTACGAGCCGGGCCGGCAGCCCCGCTTCGCCCGCGGGTTCTTCATCGAGTACCAGGACCGGATCCTGATGGGGAAGGATTCCTGGGCGCCGGACGAGTATCCCACGTACTTCCGGGTGCTGGAGACCTCCGACGAGTACTTCCCCTACTACCGGAGGTACCACGCTTTCTGGCGCATGTACGGCCTCGACCTGCCGGACGAGGTCCTGCGGAAGGTCTACTTCGAGAACGCGCTCCGGATCATCCCCGACATCGACCGAAGCCGCTTTGGCACCGTTGGAGGGGACGGGGGATGAAGGATCCGGCGAGGCGAGCCCTCGACGCCTACAGGAAGGCGATGTCGAAGGAAGAGGCGTACGACGCGGCGTACCGGGCGCTGTCCCACGCCACTCTCGCGGTGAAGCGGGCGGAGGAACGGCTGGAAACGGCCCGCGAGGGGAAGACGGACGCCGCGGCGCTGGTACACCGGACGGCCGGGGCCTTCGTCGATGCCCTCAGGCACGCCGAGGAGGCGTACGCGGCCGCGGAGGAGGCGGGGGCCGTTCGCGATCGGGGCCCCACCGAGTTGAACGACGTGAACCGCGAATCGATCAGCCGCCAGGCCGACAAGGCGAGCGAACTGCGGAGCTGGCTGAAGCTGCTGGACTGACCGCGGCGCCGCCCCTTCCCGTCACATCTCCGGATAGTCCGCCGTGGGCCCGAACATCTGGGGCACCGGCACGTCGAGGAGCCGCAGGTAGACGCCCAGTTGCGCGCGGTGGTGGATCAGGTGGTCGAGGACGAAGCTCCGCAACACGACCGCCTTGGGCATCGAGAAGCGATCCTCGCCCGCCACCTTGAGCGTCCACGTGCCGGCGAAGACCTCGTCCGGGGTCGCCTCGATGGTCTCCCGCGCCGCGGCCGCGCTCTCTTCGAGCGCCGCGACGAGTTCGGCCGAAGACTCGAGTTCGGGATTCTGCGGCGGTCCGTCGCCGTCCGGCGCGACGTCGAACTCGGACATGGTCAGCGTCGCCACGGTCCAGTTGGGCAGCATCGCGACGTGGGTCGCCAACGCGCCGAGCGTCCACGACTTCTCGTGCGGCCGCCAGTCGAGGCGGTCGTCGGGCACGGCTTCCAGCGTGGCGCGGCAGCCCGCGACGATATGGTCGAACTGCATGAGGGTCTGTTGAGCGATCATGGGAGACTCCGTTGTGGGTGCGCGGTCGCCGCCTTCCGGGCGGTGACGGTCCAGCGGGCGCGGTAACCTGCACTGCCCGCCCGGTGGAGGGAACCTTGCGGGCCGACGCGGTGCCGAGACTTCGCCCGGTTCTTCCGGAACGCCGGCGTCTTGTTCGCCATCGCAACTTGACTAGGTTTCTAGCTAGATATTGAGTTCCGGAGGAGAGATGTCGCACGTCGTGAACGTTCATGAAGCCAAGACACAGCTCTCTCGCCTTCTGGCACAGGTGGAGGCTGGAGAGGACATCGTCATCGCTCGCCGCGGCGAGCCGGTGGCACGGCTGGTGGCCTGCAAGCCGGCCGGCAAGCGCCAGCCGGACGTCCTGAAGGACCGGATCGTGATCCCGGACAGCTTCTTCGACCCGCTGCCGGAGGAGGAACTGGCCGCCTGGGAAGGCAGATAGCGGTGCGCGCGTTGCTGGACACGCATGCGTTTCTCTGGTGGATCGCGGACAGCGGGCGGCTGTCCCGGAAGGCTCGCCGTCTTGTTGCGGACGAGACGAACGACATCGCCGTCAGCGCGGCATCCGCCTGGGAGATCGCGACGAAGCACCGGATCGGCAGACTGCCGGGTGGCGAGGCAGTGGCCCTGGACGTGGCGGGCCGCATATCCGACCAGGGGTTCAGCGAACTTCCGATCAGCGTCAGCGACGGGGAACGCGCCGGGCGCCTGCCCGGCCCGCATCGGGACCCGTTCGACCGAATGCTCGCGGCGCAGGCTCTCGCGCGCGGTCTTCCGATCATCTCGATCGACGGAGTATTCGATCGCTACGGTCTGGACCGACTCTGGTAGCTACTCGCGCTTGCTCGTGTCGTCAGGTCCCTTGCGGGGGCCGCGAATCGCTGCGCTGCGCGATGCCGCGGAGCATCCCCCGGAAGATCAGCCGGTGGATGGGGTACAGGAGATGCCAGTACAGCAGGCCGCCAAGGCCCAGAGGATCGAAGATCGCGGTCTGCGTGATCCGGCTGCCTGCCTTCCGAGGTTCGACCTCGAACTGCAGCCAGGCACGGCCCGGGACTTTCATCTCGGCCCGCAGGCGGAGCAGGCGGCCGGGTTCGACGGCCTCCACGCGCCAGAAGTCGAGCGGGTCGCCGGCGCGTAGCGCAGTCGGATGCGGGCGCCCGCGACGCGTGCCGACCCCGCCAAGGAGGAGATCGGCGGATCCGCGGAGCTCCCAAAGCCAGTTGGCGTAGTACCAGCCGTTCGTGCCGCCGATGCGCTCGATCGGCGCGAAGGCGCGCTCGGCACTGACTTTCACCTCCGCCTGCTGCCGGTCGACGATCCGGGAGCCGAAGCGCTGCCCGCCCCAGAACGGCTGCCCGCCGCTTGACGAGACGGCGTCGCTCCACCGCGTCCGGGCCATGGCGCCGTCTTCCTCACTCAACGCCCGCTCGATCGCCTCGCGCACATCGAGGGGACGGATCGGGAAGCGATCGAGGGCTGCGGCATCGCGCACGACCGTCTGGGTCCGCAGGCTGGTCACGAGCTTCCGGCCCACCCGCGCATACACGGGCGTGACGAGACCGAGCCACAGGCTCGAGAGTCGCGGACTGAGGAGGGGGATGGGGACCATTACGCGCCGCACGCCGGCTTGGCGGGCGTACTCGTGCATCAATTCGCCGTAGGTAACCCGTCCTGGCCCGCCGATCTCGAACACCGCGCTGCGCTCCAGATCGAGATCGAGCCCGTGGATCAGGTAGGCGATGACGTCGTCGATCGCGATCGGCTGGGCCGGCGTACGAACCCAGCGCGGCGTGACCATGAACGGCAGTTTGTTGACCAGGCTCCGCAGGAGTTCGAAGGAGAGCGACCCCGATCCGATGATGATGGAGGCGCGGAACTCCAGCGTGGGCGGCCCTTCGGCGGCAAGGATGCGGCCGACTTCCTGCCGACTCGCGAGGTGCGGCGACAACTCGCCGTCGCCGATGAGACCGCCGAGATAGATCACGCGGCGCACCCTCCGAACTCGCGCGGCACGGGCGAAATTGCCGGCACCGAGGCGATCCTGTTCCTCGAAGTCGGCTTTCGATCCCATCGAATGGACGAGGTAGTAGGCGGCGTCCACGCCGAGGAGCGCTTTAGAGAGCGAGTCGGGATCCAGCACGTCGCCCGCGAGGATCTCCGTCCGGCTCGAGAACCGGTTGGAGAGATACCGGGGGTTACGAGCGAGACAGCGGACCCGTTCTCCGCGCGCCTCGAGGGCCGGGACGAGCCGTCCACCGACGTACCCGCTCGCTCCGGTGACGAGAACGCGACGCGGCCGCCGATCCTGGCTCGCTGGGAGGGACAATTGTGGCGCCTGCCGCGGGTCAGTCGTCGCGCTTGCCGGTGTCGCCGCGGCGGATCTCGAAGTCGCGGCGGTCCCGGTACAGGAGCGCGCGGTTGAGGATGTAGTCGCCGCCCTCCACGTCCATGTCCGCGCACTCCGTCATCGTCCAGTACTTGTAGTCGCCGAGGAACAGGTACTCGCGCGTCTGGTGGAAGAAGCGGCAGGTGACACCCTCTCCCCGCCGGATGCGTTCGCAGAAGGCGGCGAGGAGTTCCTGCTGCCCGTCCTTCCCGGTAACGACGTACTCGTGGGGCCACGTCTCGCGGTACGTCACCGCCTCGCGCCATGGGGCGCGAGCGATCAATTCCATGATGTCCGTTTCGGAACGATGGTCCATTCTGATATCGGCTGATTGCAGGTTTTGGCGTCGGCTGATTGTAAGGTCAGGGGTCGACGGCTGTGCCGATCCGGCGGAATTCCAGCGTGCCGATGTTCAGCACGGTCGTGCCGCTCTCGATAAGCCCGGTGATATGATCATCGGACCGGATGCGACCGTCGAAGCGCTCCGAAGACTCGCCGTAGTCGAGCGTCAGGAGGACCCTCGAAGGCTCGTGCACGCCGCTCACGGTGCCGGAGGACACCTGCTCGGCGGGGTGGGGGAGGCGGCGGAAGTCCGTGCGGCTGACCCGGCCCGAGACGCTGCCCTGCCCGTCCTCCCGCAGCCAGAGCTGCCAGGACACGCCTCCACCGTCGATCCGACTCACCGCGCCGAGCCAGCTCCCCTCCAGCGGCCTCTCGGCCGGATCCGTCGCGAATCCGCACCCCGCAACCCCGACGCAAAGGCTGAAGAATACAACCGCTCCCGCACCCCGGCGGATCGCTCGGACCGCGGCTCCCCCGGCTATGGCAGACCTCCGCTTCATGTGACGCCCTCCTCCCCCGGTTCGGGGGAACGCGGGTGCGCAATTCCCGCGACATTGCCAAGTGATATGATAAAGCCCGCTCGCTCGTTGTGTCTCGTGTACGGAGCGAGTCGATCCCGAACCCGCACGAGGTGCATGCCCCACATTCATCAGGACTCCCGGCTATTCGTCCGCGTCACGTTGCTCGCGGCGGCGGCGCTCGGCGGCGGGTGCGGGCCGGGGGCGCTCGACTGGGTCGAGGAGGACGGGTATCGCTGGGCCGAGCTTCGGGTGTCGGGGGACGACGAGCCGGGATTCGAGCGACTCGACCCTTCGGAGACCGGGATCTCGTTCGAGAACGTCGTGACCGAAGAGCAGTACATCGCGAACAGCCACTACCTGAACGGGTCCGGCGTCGCGGCGGGGGACGTGGACCGCGACGGGCGCGTCGACCTCTATCTCGCGGGGATGGACGGGCCGAACCGGCTCTACCGCAACCTGGGCGGCTGGCGCTTCGAGGACATCGCCGAGGAGGCGGGGGTCGCGGCGGCGGACCGCTTCTCGACGGGCGCCGTGTTCGCCGATGTGGACGGCGACGGAGACCTCGACCTGCTCGTCAACGCGCTCGGCGGCCCGAACGCGCTCTACCTGAACGACGGTACCGGCCACTTCACGGACGGCACGGAAGAGGCGGGGCTCTCGTCGACGCTCGGGAGCATGTCGATGGCGCTCGCCGACATCGACGGGGACGGGGACCTCGACCTGTACGTGGTGAACAACAAGGTCGCGACGGTACAGGACCTCTTCCCCCCCGAAGTCCTTCAGCCGAGCAACCTCTACCGGCAAACCGGGGACGGGTTCGAGATCCTCCCGGAGTGGCGGGAACACTTCACGCTCGGCGAGGTGCAGGACGGGATGGTCCCCCGGCTCGAACTCGCGGAACCCGACCGGCTCTACCTGAACGATGGGACGGGACGGTTCACGCCGGTGCCGTGGACGGAAGGCGCGTTCCTCGACGAGGAGGGGCAGCCGCTGGCGACGGATCCGCTGGAGTGGGGACTCGCGGCCCGTTTCCAGGACATGGACGGGGACGGGGATCCCGACCTGTACGTCTGCAACGACTTCCACAGCCCCGACCACATCTGGATCAACGATGGGGCGGGGCGCTTCCGGATGCTGGCGCCGCTCGCCATGCGGAACACGAGCTTCGCCTCCATGGCGGTGGATTTTTCGGACGTGGATCGGGACGGGGTCGCGGATTTTTTCGTGGCGGAAATGCTGAGCCGGGAGCAGCGGCTGCGCATGAAGCAGATGGTGGGGGGCGAGCCCGATCGGCCGTTCGCGGGACGGATCCGCAACCGGCCGCAGAAGCCGCGCAACACGCTCTACGTGAGCCGGGGGGACGGGACCTTCGCGGAGGCCGCGCAGTTCGCGGGCCTCGACGCGTCCGGCTGGTCGTGGGGAAGCACCTTCGTGGATGTCGACCTCGACGGGTTCGAGGACCTGCTCCTGGGGACCGGGCACTTCTACGACGCGATGGACAAGGACGCGGCGCAGAGGGTGGGCTCGATGGACTGGCGTCAGCGGATCCTCGGCTTCCCGCCGCTACGCCTCTCCAACGTCGCCTTCCGCAATCGCGGAGACCTGACCTTCGAGGAGGTGGGGGAGGCGTGGGGTTTCGCGGGGGACGAGGACATCACGCACGGGATGGCGGCGGCGGATCTCGACGGGGACGGGGATCTGGATATCGTGACGAACCGGCTGCTCGCGCCGGCGGGGGTGTACCGGAACGTGGGGCGCGCGCCGCGGGTGGCCGTGCGGCTCGTCGGCAGGGGGCTCAACACCGGGGGCGTCGGCGCGCAGATCCGTCTGTCGGGGAGCGGGTTGCCGGCGCAGACGAAGGAGATCGTCGCTGGAGGGCTGTACCTCTCGGGTTCGGAGGCGATGGCCAGCTTCGCCGCGCCCGGCGGAGAGATGACGATCGAGGTCGTGTGGCGAGACGGGACGGTGAGCCGCGTGGAGAACGTCCGCACGAACCGCATCTACGAGATCCGGGAGCCCGCGGCCGGAGGGGCGGCTGCTGCCGGGACGGCGGATCCGGAGGCCCCCCTGTTCGACGATGTGTCCGACCTGCTCGGGCACCGTCACCGGGAGAACTCGTTCGACGACTTCGCGCAGCAGCCGCTCATCACGTGGCGCCTGGGACAGGGCGGCCCGGGCGTCGCGTGGGGCGACATCGACGGTGACGGAGACACGGACGCCCTGGTTGGCGGCGGGGGCGGGGCCGGCCTCTCGGTCTTCCGCGGCGACGGCGGGGGCGGGTTCGTGCCGGATCGGGGAGCACAAGGCGGCGGTCCGGCCGGGCCGGCGCCATCCCCGGGCGACCAGACCGGCCTCGTCATCGTCCCCGGCCGGGCCGGCGCCTCGGTGGTCGTCGGAACCGCAACGTACGACGGCACCGACCGGGCGGCCCCCTCGGCCACGGTGCTGCGGGCCTCCGGCACGGCGCTCCGCGAGGCGCAGACGCTCCCGGCGGCCGAGTCGAGCACCGGCCCGCTCGCGGCGGCCGACGTCGACGGGGACGGCGATGTCGATCTGTTCGCGGGGGGCCGCGTGGTCCCCGGCCAGTATCCGGCCGCGGCGACCTCCCGCCTCTTCCTCAACGAGGGCGGCCGGTACGTCCTCGACGCGTCGAACGCGGCGGTGCTGGCCGGCGTGGGCCTCGTGTCCGGCGCCGCCTTCAGCGATGTGGACGCGGATGGCGACCCGGACCTCCTGCTCGCCATCGAGTGGGGACCGGTTCGGCTGCTCGTCAATCGCGATGGACGATTCGAGGACGCGACGGCCGCCTTCGGACTCGACTCGCGAACCGGGTGGTGGAACGGGGTGACGACGGGAGACCTCAACGAAGACGGGCTGCCCGACCTCATCGCCTCCAACCGGGGACTCAACTCGCAGTTCACGGCGAGCCCCGAGCATCCGGCCACCGCCTATCACGCCGACCTCGACAACGACGGTTTCCGCGACGTGATCGAGGCGCGTTACGACGAGTTCACGCGCTCAATGGTGCCGGTGCGGGGACTTCTCACGCTGGCCGGCGGCCTCCCCTTCCTTCGCAACCGCATCCAGGGGTTCGAGCACTACGGGCAGTTGGGCGTTAACGAGATCCTGGAGCAGCCCGCGGACCTCCTGCCGACGGTCGAGGCGACGACGTTGGCGCATACCCTGTTCATCAACCGGGGCGGATCGTTCGAGGCGTTCGACCTGCCGCGCGAAGCGCAGTTGGCGCCCGCCTTTCACGCGGGGGTGGCCGACATGGACGGGGACGGGCACGAGGATGTCTTCCTGAGCCAGAACCTGTTCGCGCTGCGGGGCGAGGCGGACCGGAACGACGGGGGGCGCGGCCTGTGGCTGCGGGGCGACGGAACGGGGGCGGTGACGCCGGTCCCGGGACAGCGGTCGGGCATCGCGGTGTACGGCGAGCAGCGGGGGGCGGCCTTCGCGGACTACGACGCAGATGGGCGTGTGGACGTGCTCGTCAGCCAGAACGCGGCCGGGACGAAGCTGTACCGGAACACGGGCGCGAAGCCCGGGCTGCGCGTCCGGCTGCGGGGCGCCCCCGGCAACCCGGCCGCCATCGGCGCCGCCATCCGTCTCGAGTACGCCGGTGGAGCACTCGGTCCGCTGCGAGAGGTGCGCGCCGGCGGCGGCTACTGGTCGCAGGACGATCCGGTTCAGGTGATGGGACTCGCGGCGGAACCGGCTGCCGTCCGCGTCCGCTGGCCCGACGGCTCGGAGACCGTCACGCCGCTCGACGCGCCGACCCCGCTCGAGGTCACGATCGACGCGACGGGCGCGCTCACCGCCCGCCGCTGACGGCCTGCCTCCGCGCCTGCCTCCGCCGGCGCCGACGATGTTGACGCTGTGTGCCAGGTTCGCGACGTTCTCGCTCCGATGCGAGACCCTCCGAGGATTCCCGCCCCCTTTCGCCTGACGGCCCCTCTTCTGTCCGTCGGCTTCGCCGCGTGCGCGTCCGGCGTGTCCCACGATCCGGGAACCGTCGACGGAGAACCGCTGGAAACGCCCTTTGCGGAGACCTTCAGCGTCGTCGAACGGGACGGTTATCGCGTCGTCGACATCGAAGCGTCCGTCGTCACCTGGGGCGGATCGGCCGGCGGGCCGCCGCAGCGCGCCCGGCTCGTGCTCGTCCCGAGAGGCCTGGAGCCGCCCGCCCTGACGGGGGATCTGGCGGGCGCCTCGCTGATCCGAACGCCCGTCCGGCGGATCGCCGTCAACGAGCAACCCCAGGAGGCCATGCTGCGCGTACTCGGGGTCGAGGACCGGATCGTCGCCGTCGGCGGGCACAACAGCTACCACGATGACCTGCGCCGCAAGGCACGCGCGGGTGAGATCCAGCAGATCGGCTACGGCTGGCACATGCCGCCGACGCTGGACGCGCTGGTGGCGGCCCGGCCCGACGTGCTGATCGCGCGCATGGCCGACCTCACGCACACCCAGCAC
>NZ_CANPWG010000069.1 GCF_947581915.1 Candidatus Palauibacter scopulicola | reverse complement strand
GCAGCGCTCTTGCCACGGGCTGCTGCTCAGGGGGCCAGCGAGCGGGCGCCCGCGCCGCCCGTGATCGCGATCACGGCATTCTGGTTGCCGTAGCCGTCCTCCACATACCGTTCCGCGTGCGGATCCGTGATCCACGTCTCGCCGTCCACGAGGAACATGTACTTGTGCACGCCGGGCGGGAGCTTCACCCGTCCGGTCCACACGCCGGTCCCGTAAGGATCGGCCAGCGCGACCTCCGGCTGCCAGTCGTTGAAGTCGCCCGCCACGTGGACCGACGCCGCGCCGGGCGCCTCGAGACGGAACTGCACGTAGTGGACTTCTTCGCCCACGAGCGCCGTCGCCGCCCCCGCCGGCTCGGTGACCGCATTCTCTCGCGGCAAGAGGAAGAAGACCCCGAGGACGGCGGCGGCCGCGAGTCCCAGCCACGGCCGGACGCGCACGGAGCGGGGATGCACCCACCAGTCGACGAGACCGGACAGGGGTCGGCGCCTCTCCTGGCGAACTTCGGCCATGACCCTCGATTCGAGTCCGACCGGAGCTCCCCGCACCCCCGAATCCCGCACGTCCGAAAGGAGCGCATCCCATCGTTCGGCCTCCCTGCGAAGCTCCCGCGAGAGTTCCGAATGGTCGATTTCTCCGTCGAGGTACAGCTTCAGATCGTCGTTCATCGGTAGTTCTCTAACAGCACCTGTAACTGATCCCGAGCCCGATGGACGCGCATCTTCAACGCGGACACCGAAGCTCCAAGTCTCTCCGACATCTCTTCGTACGACCAGCCCTCGACGTGCTTGAGGACGAAGGCTTCACGCTGCTCGTCGCTCAACGACTGCAAGGCCCGGTAAATCTGCTCCCGTATCTCCGCCCGCTCGGCGCGTGCCTCGGGGAGACCTCTCGTCGCCGTGAGGGGGCCGGCCGCCTCCAGCGACACCTCCCGACGCGCACGCCCCTTCAACTGATCCTTGCACAGGTTGACGGCGATCCGGAACAACCAACCTCCCACCCGCTCCCGGTCGCGGCAGCGGTCGAGACTTCGAAAACCGCGGATGAACGTGCGCTGTACGATATCCGCGGCGTCGTCCGCCCGCCCGGTCATGCGCTCCGCGTAGCGGTACAGCACGTCCTTGTACCGGCGCACGAGCACTCCGTACGCCTCGCGGTCGCCTTCCAGTACGGCGGTCACGACATCCGCGTCGCTCGGTTCGTCATCCGGAACCCGACCCTCCGGCCCGATCCGAAAGATCTTCTCTTCGTGAATAAGACGACCTCTACGGCTTTGCGGTCACTGACAGCCCGCTTCGTTTCGTGCTCAGGATCGGCGGTTCCAACTTAGCGGAACCGCGATCCCCCAACTACCTTGAGCGGGTGAACGCCGGGAACGCCGCCATCCTCGCGCCGGATCTGCTCGGTCTCAGCACGCCGGCGCTTATCCTCGATCTCGATGTCCTGGAGAACAACCTCCGGGTCATGCAGGCACGCGCGGACGCGCTCGGCGTTCGGCTTCGCCCCCACGTGAAGACGCACAAATGCGTGGAGATCGCCGAACTCCAGCGATCGCTCGGCGCGTCCGGCATCACCGTCTCCACGCTCGCGGAGGCCCGGGTCTTCGCCGAGGCGGGTTTCGGTGACATCCTGTGGGCCTTTCCGCTGAACCTCTCCCGGATCGGCGAGGCGGCCGCGCTTTCCGGCCGCGTCGAACTGGGCGTGACAGTGGACTCCCTCACGGCCGTCGAGGCCCTTGAGGCCGCGGACACTCCGTTCTCGGTATGGCTCGAAATCGACTGCGGCTACGGGCGCTCCGGCGTCCCGTACGACAGCGGCCGCGTCGTCGAACTCGCACGGCGGATCTCACGCGCGGGCCGGCTCGCGCTCGGAGGCTGCCTGACGCACGCCGGCCACACCTACGGCGCCGACTCGCCCGCCGCCGTCGCCGCGCTGGCGGATGAGGAGCGACGGGCGATGGTCGAAGTGGGGCGCGCGCTCCGCGCGGCGGGGCTCGAGCCGGGAGCGCTCTCGCTCGGTTCGACCCCGGGAATGAGCCGTGTCGAGACGCTGGAGGGGGTCGACGAGGCCCGGCCGGGGAACTACGCACTCTACGATTACACGCAGACGCGGCTGGGATCGTGCACGGTGGGCGACTGCGCCGTCACGGTGCTCGCGACGGTCGTGTCGGCGCGCGACGGATCCGGCGGCGCCATCGCGGACTGTGGGGCCCTCGCCCTGTCAAAGGATGTGGGGCCGGACGATCCGCCTCACTACGGCCGCCTCTTCCGTGACGCGTCCGGAGGAGAGCTGAGCGACCATCGCGTGACCTCGGTGAGCCAGGAACACGGGCGCCTTTCCGGGCGGTTCGCCATCGGCGAGAAGGTCCGTGTCCTTCCGAATCACGCCTGCCTCACGGTCGCGCAGTTCGACCGTTTCGAGGTCGTGCGGGGACGGCGCGTGGTCGACCGCTGGAAGATCCGGCGCACGCGCGACTGATCCGGCGCCGCGCGACCCCGCGCCGACGTCAGCCGTCCGCAGGGTCTTTACCACGGGCTGCTACGGAGCCCGGTCGAGGGCGATGAGTTGCGCGAGGATGGAGACGGCGATCTGAGCCGGTGAGCGGGCGCCGATCCGCAGCCCGACCGGACCGTGGATACGGTCGCAGGCAGCCTCGTCCAGCCCCCGCGCGAGGAGCGCCTCTCGGCGTTGCCGCTGCGTCCGGCCGCCGCCGAGAAGACCGACGTAGCCGCAGCGGGAGGCGAGCGCGGTCTCGAGGGCGGGCTCGTCCAGCTTCTCGTCGTGCGTGAGGATGACGACGCTCGTGCGAGGGTCGAGATCGAGGGCGGCCATCGCCTCGTCCGGCCAGCGCGAGTCGAGCGACGCGGCATCCGGAAACCGCTCCGGCCGCAGGAAGGCCTCGCGCGGATCCACGACGACGACCTCGAAGCCGGTTCGGTGGGCCATGGCGCACAGCGCATGCCCGATCGGGGTCGCCCCGACGATGAGGAGGCGCGGGGGCGGGGCGAAGGATTCGACGAAGACGAGGCTGTCCGGATCGTCCCGCACGAGTTCGACGGCGCGGGCGTCCGACCGGCCGAGCCAGTCGTCGACGCGGGAGCGGGCCGCCCGGTCGAGCTCGGCGGACCCGAGCGTTCCCAACGACCGGTCGGGTTCGAGGAGGAGCTGCCGCGAGCGCGTGGGCGGCGCCGCGCCGGTGAGAAGGACGCCGGGGGCGCCGGCTTCCTGGAGCTGCCAGAGGCGGTGCCAGACGGGGTCGCCGGGATCGTAGCGGTCGAGGAGGACGTCGATCTCCCCGCCGCAGGAGAGGCCGACGCCCGCGGCCATCTCGTCGGTGATCCCGTACGTGACGGAGGCCGGCGCGCCACCGCCCAGCAGCGCGGAGAGCCGTTCGTGCAGGTCGCCTTCCACGCACCCGCTCGAGATCGAGCCGCTCAGCTCTCCGGCAGCCGAGATCGCGAACCGCGCGCCCGGTGGCAGCGGGGCCGAACGGCGCACGGCGATGAGCGTCGCCATGGCGATCGAATCGCCCCGCTCCGCCCAGCGCGCGATGTCCTCGCGCACGCCCCGGAGACTCATGCCGGCCGATCCGGACCCGCGTAGCGCGACACGCTGCTAATCACCGCCGCGGGCTTCGCGAACCGCCTCGGTGAGCGCGGGCAGCACCTCGAACGCGTCTCCCACGAGGCCGTAGTCCGCCACCCCGAAGATCGGCGCATCCGCGTCGCGGTTGATCGCCACGATGACCTTCGCCGTGCGCATCCCGGCCAGGTGCTGGATCGCTCCGCTGATCCCGACCGCGAAGTACAGGTTGGGCGACACCGTCTTGCCGGTCTGGCCCACCTGCTCGCCGTGCGGCCGCCAGCCCGCATCCACCACCGCCCGGCTCGCGCCCAGCGCCGCCTCGTCGCCCAGCGCCTCCACCAGCGCCTCGAGCAGCGGCCAGTGCTCCGGCCCCTGCATCCCGCGGCCGCCCGAGACGATCGTCGTCGCCTCGCTCACGTCGAGGCGGTCGCGGTCCCCCTGCTCCAGGGCGGCCGTACGCACCCGGCTCTCGAGCCCCTCGAGGTCCAGACTCGAGATCTCCCCCGCCGCGGCCGCCGCGGCCGGCGCGAAGACGTTGGCCCGGATCGTCATCACGGCCGGCCCCGGGGTGAAGCGCAGGGTCGCGATCGCCTTCCCGGCGTACATGGGCCGGCGGACGACGATGGCTCCGTCCTCCCGCCGGCACTCGATGACTTCCGAAGCCACGCTCCGCCCGAGCCGCGCGCCCACGCGGGGGGCGATGTCTCTCCCCTGAGCCGTGGCCGCGAAGATCACGGCGTCGTAGTCCCCCGCCTTGACGAGCCGGGCGATGGCCGCCGCGGCGATGTCCGGCTGACACAGCGCGAGCGCCTCCGACTCGCCCACCCAGGTGCGGTCGGCGCCGAAGGGGGCGAGTTGCGCGGCCGCCTCGGCGGTGCCGGGAGGGCCGAGCGCGACGACGTGAGTCTCTCCTCCGGCGTCGGCGGCGATCCGCCGCGCGAGCCCGACCGCCTCCCGCGAGGCCCGGCTCACCGCCCCTTCCCGGATCTCGGCGTACGCCAGTGCCCCGGGCATTAGAGCACTCCCGCTTCGTCGCGCAGCGCCCGCACCAGTTCCGGCACCGCCTGCGCGCCCTCTCCGACGATCCGGCCCGCGGCCGGCGCCGGCGGTTCATCGAGGCGGAGGAACTCGATGGTCGGCGCATCGAGCGTCACGTCCCGTTGCTCGAGAGGCTTCCGCTTCGCTGCCATGATCCCCTTGAGGCTCGGATACCGCGGCTCGTTGAGCCCCTTCTGTGTCGACACGACCGCGGGCAGCGGGAACTCGACGACTTCGTGACCGCCCTCGACCTCGCGGCGCGCCATCGCCTCGCTTCCCGATATCTCCAGGCCGACGACGACGGTCGCGCACGGGAGCCCCAGAAACTCGGCCACCATCTGCGGGACCTGCATGTTGTCGTCATCGATCGCCTGCTTGCCGAACAGCACGAGGTCGTATTCGCGGTCACGAATCTCCTCGGCCAGCGCGCGCGCCACCGAAAGCGCGTCGTGCGAACCCGCGCACGCGAGCAGCACGCCCTCATCCGCCCCCATCGCGAGCGCCTGGCGGATCGATTCGGCGGTCTCGGGGGGGCCGAGCGCGACGACGGTCACCTTCCCCTCCCCCGCCTCTTCCCTGCGGCGGATCGCATCCTCGAGCGCGAACTCGTCGTACGGGTTCACGACGAATTTGACGCCGGCCGGGTCCAGCCCCGCGCCGTCGGCCGTCACTCTCACCCGCGTGGCCGAGTCCGGCACGCGTTTCATGCAGACTATGGTATTCATCCGTCTTGTTCTTCGAATGGAGTCAGGCGTTCTGGTAGGTCTCGATCTCGTCGGAAGTCAGCGCGCACACGCGAAACGCGATGAGGTCGATGAGGGAGTCCGTCACGTTCTTCTGGCGGAGGTTCCGCGCCCGCGCGTCCTCCGCGGAAGGCCGCGCCTCGCGCAGGGTCACGAGGCGGGCGGCCAGCCAGTCCAGGAAATCGTGCACGACCTCGCGGTGTTCGCGGTCGCGGTCCGGCTCGCCGTTCGGAGCCTTCGGAAGGAACGCGTCGATCAGCGCGAGCAGCCCGGGAAAGATCATCTCCGTGAGTTCCTCGTCGCCGATGAGTTCCTCTTCGGTGATCTCCTCCCAGCTCATCTCGTTCCAGTACAACTCGCACGCTTCCTCGAACAGGTGGCGCCGCACCTCGGGAGCCGCCTTCCTGAGGACGATGTCGACGGGCGAGAGCCTTCGCCCCACGGCCTTTTGCATGCCGCGGATGCGTTCCTGGATGAGGGTTCGGCCGGCCAGAGCGTGGGCTCGGTCGGGCGTTTCGGCGGCGGCGGGCCGGGCTTGCGTTTCGTTGTTCACGGAGCCGAAGATGCGACGGCCACGGTGAAGGAACAAGCCACGGGGCGAACGCCGGCGGGCGCCGGTGCAACGGCCGGCTTCGAGGGCGTGTTACCCAAGCGATGGGGACGTCTTTGGCGGAGGAAACGCAAACGCGCGGCGGATCGCCGGACGGCGCGGCCGGTCCCGGTTCCGGACCTGTCGAGCCGCCGGATCCCGGCGCGGACGAACCCGGCCTCGTGGAAGCCGTGCAGGCCGGCGACTCGCAGGCGTTTTCCCTGTTCGTAACGAGATACACGGACCCGGCCTACGCCGTGGCGCTGTCGATTCTGCGGCACGAGCAGGACGCGGAAGACGCGGTGCAGGCCGCGTTCATTCGCGCGCTCGAGCGGATCGGGCAGTTGCGGCCGGGAAGCCGTTTCGGCCCGTGGTTCTATCGCGTGCTGAGGAGCACGTGTCTGAACCTCCGGCGGCGCGAGTTGCTGCGGACCCATTCGGAGCTGAAGGACACGGCGGCATCACGGGACGATCCGCACCGGGAGTTCGAGCGGAAGTATGCCCGGAAGCGGGTGCTCGACGCGCTCGAGCAGCTTCCGGAACGACAGAGAACGGCAGTCATGATGTACGACCTCGAAGGGTACGACCACGCGGAGATCGCGGAGATCCTCGGGATCGCGGTCGGGACTTCGAGGGCGAACCTTCATCACGGCAGGCACGCGCTGCGCCGCCTTCTCGGCGAAGCGCCGGAGTCCGGCGCCGGAGGAACGGATGAGGATGAATAGGAGAGATCAGGGTCGGAACGGCGGGCGCGGGCCCGCGTGGGCCGGGTATCTCGAGCCCCTGCGGCCCGACGAACTCACGCGACGCCGCCTGCGCCGGAACGTGATGGCGGCGGCGGAAGCGCTGTTCGAGCGGCGGCCGCTCTCGTGGCTCGACGTGACGGCGAGCTGGTCCGCGGCGCTCGCGCCGTTGGCCGCCGGGCTGCTCGTCGCGGCCGGCGTTCTGCTGTATCGCAGCTCCCTGCCGGACGCCCCCGAGTTCGCCGCGGACGTGGATCAGGAGCCGGTCGGGCTGGTGCGCTCGCTGGCGCCGGACGCCGAAGCCCCGCCCGCGCTGCTCATCGACCTCATCGAGCCGAGTCGCGACGCGGTGCTGACGGCCGCGCTCATCAATCCGTAACTCGCTGAAACGCGATACGAACCGGGTGCGTATGGACACTTCAAGATTCCGGGCGACGCTGCTCCTGACGCTCGTCTTCGCGACGGGCGCCGCAGTCGGCGTCGCGGCGGACCGCCTCGATCTGTTCGCCGGCGCGGAAGAGCAGGAGCCGGTGGCGGAGGCCAGCTCTGCGGACACGCGGGAGCGCGATGACCGATCGAGGGGGCGGCAGACCGCAATCGAGCAGTTTGCCGATGAACTGGGCCTTACGGCCGAGCAGCGGTCGCGGATCGAGGGCTTCCTCGACCACTACCGCGACGAGGCGCGGGCGCTGCGCGAGGCGGTTCAGCCGCAATACCGGGCGCTGCTGGACTCGGTCCGGACTCAGATCGAGTCGGTGCTGACGGAGGAGCAGGGTGAGGACTATCGGGAGTTGCTGCGGCAGCGCTACGGCGACGGGCGAGAGCGCGGCGGTGAACGGGGGTCGCAGGAGCGCGACGACCCGCAGCGAAACGACTGACAACCGAGAGACGTCAAATCAGCCCCTGAGGGGGCGAGGAAACGATGACCATTCGACATAGATCAGGGTGCGGAGGCCGGCCGAGCGCCGGTCTTCGTCGATGGGGGGGTGTCCTGCTGCCGGTGGCTCTGCTTGCGGCAGCGTCGCCCCGGATGGCCGAGGCGCAGGTGCAGGCGAGCGACAACGTCCGCCAGATCACGGTCGATGAAGCGGTCGAGATCGCGCTGCGCCGCAACCCCGGGCTGCTCCAGGCCTACTCCGCGATCGAGATGGCCGAGCACAACCGGCTGAGCGCTTACGGGGCGCTCCTCCCGGGGGTGAGTGCGTTTTTCAGCTACTCGAACTCGTCCACCGGTCGTCTCGACGCGCTCAGCCAGGGGATCGTCGCGACGAGCTACTCTACGAGGCTCCAGGCAAATTACACGCTGTTCGACGGATGGGGTCGTTTCACGAATCTTAAGAGCGCCCGGCTCGGGGTCGTCGAGCAGAACGCCCGCTATCGCGAAGCCGAATTCCAGGTCATCCAGCAGGTGAAGCAGGCCTACGCGGCGGCCGTGGCCACACGCGAGCTCGTGGCCGTGGAGGAACGTCGCGTCCAGCGGCAGGCGGACCAGCTCGAGTTCGTCAGACAGCAGTTGGAGCTGGGACGGGCGACGCGCTCGGACTCCCTCCGCTCGCAGGTCGACCTCAACAACGCGCAGCTCGCGCTGCTGACCGCGCAGAACAACGCGCGCACGCGGACGTTCGAACTCACCGAGGTCATCGGCTCCGAGACCCTCGTGGGGCCGACCGCTGAGGCGGAACTCGCGATGGCCGCAATCCCCTTTACCCGCGATGAGTTGTTCGCGATGGCCGATCTGACGGCGCCCGCTCTGGAGGCGGCCTCCCTGGCCGTCGAAGCTGCCGAGGCGGCCGTTTCGGGCGCGCGCTCCAGCTACCTTCCCACGATCTCGGTCGGCGCCGGCTACGGGTGGGCGAACCAGGAGTTCCCACCCTCCAACCGCTCGTGGTCCGTCGGGCTCTCCGGCAGCTATCCCCTCTTCAATGGCTTCCAGCGCGAGACGCAGTTGTTCCGCGCGCGCGCCACCGCCGACCAAGCCCGGCAAAACGAGCGGGCGGCGCGACTCAATCTCAGTTCGCTGCTCGACGCGCGATACGCTACGGCGCAGTCGGCACTCGCGAGCGTCGACCTGGCGGAGCGAAACGTCGAGCTCAGCGAAGAGAGCCTCCGGGTCGTGCAGGAGCGCTACCAGCTCGGCCTCGCGACGATTCTCGAACTCCAGGACGCGCAGATCACGCTCACGCAGGCGGAGGTCGATCTTGTGAGGGGTCGGTTCGATTACGAGGCGGCGGTCGCGGGGATCGAGGCCCTCCTCGGTCGGAGACTCGACGTACCATAGCCACTTACGATGACTGTTTCTTGTGGGTTGTCATCGAGATCACCTGACCGTTGCCAGAAACTAAAGAGGGACTAACGCCGTCTCCGCCGATCTTTTGCAATGGGGACTACATACTTGAGTTGACGGGAAACTCATGAACCGGGATCATCCTCGACCCCTACCTCCAACCTATCGCCCGCACAAGCCCGAGCGACTGCAACCATTTCCCGCCGCATAATGTCAAGCGCCGGACCGCCCATCCTTTCGAGATCGCGATAGGACACCCCCTCGAAACTACCGCCCACCGTTTCAAGCAGGACGTCCCAAGCCTCTCGAAACCGCGTTAGATCAGCACACTCGGTACATCCAGCGTCCCAAGCTACCCGGTCGGCTAGCATGAACTGTTCAACCCTACCGACTGTAACGATATCTCGGGCTGAAGTCTCCCTGTCAAATCTGGCATTAAGCTCCTCCAACTGCACACGCCCTTGCTCAATTTCTCCAAGGATATCGTCACGAGCTTGACAAGCTGGATGAGTAGCGGGCGTGTCTCCCGAAACCGCCGGAAGAACAGGTGCAGTGGGGTCTTCAATCTCGGGAAAGTAATAAACCGCCGCCCACGCTGACAAGACTAGAATCACCGCGATGGACCGGTCCTTAGCACCAAGCTTCCCGGCAATAAAGCGAACCAAAAACCCGAGTCCCACGAAGATCAAGACCGCGCCCGTGACGTACCCCGCCGCCTCACCCGGCGTCATCTAAGGCTTCCGACCAAAATTGAACAGCGCCTTAGCCAGCTTGCGCGCTGTCGCGCCCTCGAGCCTGGTGCTTCCGAAGGTTCTTCCTCTAGCGCATCCCACGCTTCCTCTAGCGCCTTCACTTCCACATCGGATTCTGGTGCCGCCGCGCCTTCCGAATCCTCATCACGCTTGTCCGTCATGTATCACCTCCTTAGCCGACAACGATACGCCGCTCCATAGGTACGAAACAAGAACGCCGAAATACGGTTTCCCATGCCCCGGCTTTTCGGTGTACTCAGAGGGTGTGGGGGGCGGAGTCAAGAAATGGAACCTTGGCCCCTTCGGTGAACCGATCACCTTTCCATACAGGCTTGGAGGCTGATGAAACCCCTCCCCGGTCTAATCGGAACACCTAGCCCCCGCAACACACGCTCAACGCCCTTCGGTCTTGGCCGAGCCCTTACCATGTTCATCAAGCATTTTCTGGATGAATTCAACCACATCACGAAGATCGTCTTCCTTCCAGAAGGTTATGGATGGTAACGAGCTGATGGCTGATAGGCTCCTTAGTGCCATTTACTTGAAACGTGAAGTTGGTGAACAAATCCTTAGACTTGATTTCCAAACAAAACCACTCTTCGCCCGCAAGAGTAACAGTAACACCTGATCCTTCTACACCCTGTATCGTTTTGGGGGGAGGCGGCGGCTTCTTTCGCGGTGGGGGCGTGAATCCGTATATGCGCTTTCTAGGCAATCCCTCGTTCCTTTCTCCTTCAAGGCTCGTTTCGCTTTCTTGAAGTTATCCCGTTGAACAAACTCTCACCGGGCACCAAGATGCTTGTACATGAGACGGCGCCTTGTCGACTATTCTACCTTTGAGTTGACAGCGCGAACCGAGACACAACCTCGCTGAACCATAGATTCTGGTCAAGCCTTGTTGAGTTGCGGTTGTTCGCCTTACGCTAGGCGTGGTCGCGGGATCAGATCAATCGGGAAAGAAACGTCTTTGATGATGAAGAACTTCCCGCAGCTACGCGTTCCCGTTACCGGGTCCTCACAGGCCTTCGTTTGCCCGTGCTCCCTTGGTTTCCAAGGTACGTTCCGGGCGAGAGGCGAAGCCCGCCGGCGTCAGGGAACCGACATCTTAATTACGGGCTCCCGGCTAGAAAGGCTTCGGTCGACCGATTGCCCCACGCCCGACTCCCTCGCAAGCTGCGACGGCGCCGAGTCCGACCGGCGGACCATTGCCCTCAATTTAGGCGAGATCGTCGACGTGTCGCGATAGTTCAAGAGTCGGGGAGCTTCAGTTGCTCGGCCGGTGCGGCGTGCCGGATCTTCGCGTACCCAAGCGCTAGCCCGGATTTCTCACACGCTGCCCGGAGCGCCGTCGTAGGCGCGGTTCGGGG
>NZ_CANPWG010000068.1 GCF_947581915.1 Candidatus Palauibacter scopulicola | reverse complement strand
GGCGGCGGCGTGCCTTGCGAGGAAGGCGTCGAATGCCGCGACCAGGGCGTCGCAGTCCTCGTCATCGTGCGCGAGCGAGACCGTGACGAACCCCCGCCGGGCGACGTAGAACCCCGCTAGCAGCATCTCGAGCTGGAACAGGTCGCGGGCCGCCATCGGAGTGTGGCCGACGTCGGCGCGGCGGCGGATCGGCGCCCGCTGGAAGTGAACCGTCATGATTGAACCGCGGCCCGTCACCTGCACAGGCGCATCCCTCGCCGCCGCGACCCCGTTGAGGGCGGCGCGCAGGGCGTCTCCCCGCACCGTCAGCCGGCGCACCGCGTCGGGGGTGAACACGTCGCGCAGCCCCGTGAGGCCCGCGGCCATGGTGAGCGAGTTGTTGTTGTGCGTGCCGGGGTGGCTCAGATGGTTCTCCCGGCGCGGATCGAAGCGATCCATCAGGTCCGCGCGCCCCCCGAAGGCGCCGAACGAGGCGCCGCCCCCGAGGTACTTGCCGAAGGTCGTGAGGTCGGCGTGGATGTCGAGCGCCTCCTGCAGGCCGCCCGGAGCGAGCCGCGAGGTCTGGACCTCGTCGAAGATCAGCAGGACGCCCGCCCGGCGCGTCGCATCGCGCAGCGCGTTCAGGAACACGCGGGTCCCGGGGATGCACCCGCCGCCCGCGAGCATCGGCTCGACCAGCACGCAGGCGAGCTCGGTCGCCCGTTCCGCAATGACCGATCGCGCGGATTCGGCATCGTTGTAGTCCGCGACCGTCCACGGGAAAGGCACGTTGAGGCGCCGGTCCGGGCCGCTGAAATTCAGCGGCCCGCCGTGGTAGGCGCCGTCGAACACGAGCACGCCCTCCCGGTACGTCACCGCCCGCGCCAGGCTGACGGCCATGAGGTTCGCCTCCGTCCCCGAGTTCGTGAAGCGCACGCGCTCGACCGACGGGAAGCGGCGGCAGATGAGTTCGGCGAACTCCTGCTGGTTCGGGCTCGGACCGCCGAGCGTCAGGCCCCTTCCCGCCGCCTCGACGATCGCGTCGCGGATGGCGGGGTTCGAGTGGCCGTAGAGGCCAGCCGTGTAGTCGTTGAGGAAATCGACGTAGACGTGCCCGTCGAGGTCGTGCAGCCGCGAGCCTTCGCCGCGGACGATGGTGACGGGGAACGGATCGTAGTGGTTGACCGTTCGCGTGTCCGCCCCCGGCAGATAGTTCGTCGAGCGCTCGAAGCTCGCCTGGCTCAGGGGATTCGCCGCCGTGTAGCGGGCCGCCGCGTCCGCGGCGAGTTCCTCCAGCGTCCGCGTCCGGACCGGGCCGGTCGTCATCGGTTCCATCCCACGCTGAGGTTCTGCTACGTTGCCGGCGCCGCCCGGTACCCCGGGTGAGCGGGCGTTCCCGGACACCGGCTCCTTGTGGTCCTTATGGAAGGATACGAAAGAACGTGGAGAGACGAAAATTTGCGCATACCGACCTCGAGGTGTCCCGCGCCTGCATGGGCACGATGACGTTCGGGTCGCAGACCGATGTCGAGGCGGCCGCGGCGATGGTGGAGCTGTGCTTCGAGCGGGGCATCGACTTCTTCGACACCGCGAACGTCTACAACCAGGGACGGTCGGAGGAGATCCTGGGAGAGGTCCTCGGGGACCGGCGCGCGGAGATCGTCCTGGCGAGCAAGGTCTGCAATCCGATGGGAGACCCGGTCGAATACACCGGCCTCTCGCGCGACGCGATCCGCCGCGGGATCGACGACTCGCTGCGGCGGCTCGGGACGGACTATCTCGACATCTACTACCTGCACCTTCCGGACTATGAGACGCTCATCGAGGAGAGTCTCGCCGCGCTGGAGGAGCTTCGCGTCGAGGGGCTCATCCGCTATCCGGCGACGTCCAACTACAGCGCGTGGCAGATGTGCGAGATGTTCTCCATCTGCGAGCAGGAGGGGTGGGCAAAGCCGTGGATCGCGCAGCCCATGTACAACCTCGCGGCGCGGGGGATCGAGCAGGAATACCTCGCCTTCACGGGCCGCTACGGGATCTCGAACGTCGTCTACAATCCGCTCGCGGGCGGGCTCCTGACCGGCAAGCAGCGCCCGGGGGCGCCGCTGCCGGGGACGCGCTTCGACGGCAACCGCATGTACCTCGACCGCTTCTGGCACGACGAGTACTTCCGCGCCGTGGCCGAGGTCGAGACCATCGCCGGGGAGGCGGACCTGACGCCGGTGCAACTCGCGCTGGGGTGGCTGCGGGCGCAGGAGGGCGCGGACTGCATCATCGTCGGCGCCTCCCGCATGGAGCACCTCGAGGAAAACCTCGCCGCCTTCGACGCGCCGCCGCTCGACGCCGAAGTGCTCGCCGCCTGCGACGGCGTCTGGGCGCGGCTCCGCGGACCGACCCCCGCCTACAACCGCTGAGTCGCGAGCGCGGCGCGAACGCCCTCCGGGACGCCGTTACGCGTCGCGGGGCGAGCCCTCCAGAAGGCCCTCGAACGGGCGCTCCTCGGGCCCGTTCTCGGTGCAGACGGCGTAGTGCGTCTCCGCGGAGCCGTACAGGGCGACGCCCGCCGTCTCCCCCGCCTTGTTGAGCAGGAAGAAGCGGACATCGAAGCTCGGCAGGCCGCGCGCGTTGAGGAGCCTCGACTCGACTGTGTTCGACTTGATCCGCTCCAGCGTGGCCATGCCGGCGTCGAGCGGGCTCATCCCCTGGCGCATGAACTCGACGGCGAGGAAGGACGAGAGGTTGTAGAGGTTCGCCTCGCCCCGGCCCGTTGAGCCGACGGCGCCCACGTCGTTGTCCACGTACAGGCCGGCGCCGAGGATCGGAGAGTCGCCGGTGCGGCCCGGGATCTTCCACGAGAGGCCGCTCGTCGTCGTGACGCCGCAGATGTCCCCGTCCGCGTTCACCGCGTTGGAGTTCGTCGTGCCCCAGAAGGAGTGGGCCGGGATCAGTCCGTCGTCGACCATCGAGAGCCCGGCTTCGAGCCGCTTGCGCGGGTCGAGCCAGTGGCCGGGATCGATCCGCCGGCGCCATTCGAGCCACAGGGCGCGCGAGGCCTCCGTGTTGAGGTCGTCCTCGATCTCGAACCCGAGTTGGCGCGCGAACGCCTGGGCGCCGGCCCCGACGAGCAGGTGATGGTCGGTGAGTTCGGCCACGGCCTTCGCCACGAGCGACGGGGTGCGGACGCCCTCGAGCGCCGCGACGCCGCCGGCCCAGCGCCGGGGCCCGTGCATGCAGCAGGCATCGAGCTGGACGACGCCGTCCGCGTTGGGCAGCCCGCCGTAGCCGATCCCCATCTCCGTCGGGTCGTTCTCCGGGATGTTCACGCCCGCGATGAGGGCGTCGAGCAGGTCCTCGCCCTCGACGATGCCGCGGAAGGCGCGCTCCACCGAAGTCTCGGGCCCGCCGTTGTTGAAGCGGATCCCGCTGAGGTCGGAGACGATGATGGGCCGGGTGTCCCGCGAAGCGTGGACGGCGGGAGCCCCGAAGCCGTCGGAGGCCCGGGAAGGGCGGCGCTCGGCGGCCAGAGCGGCGGGCGTGGCGGCCGCGGCCAGGCCGGCGGCGGAAGTTCGAACGAAGTCGCGGCGGTCCATGCTCATGGTCTCGATCCTCTTCTTGGTCGTCGGTCGGAGGGCCCGTTGCGCCCTCAACATACGATGGTCCAAATGGCAGCGGGCGTCCGCTTATGTTATCATGACAGACGATAGAGATAACACTGCTCGCGAGCGGCAGGCCTCATGATGATTCGGACGCAGATTTCGGTAGACCGGGAACTCTACGCGCGAGTGAAGGAAGCCGCACGGCGCGAGGGGATTTCGATCGCGGAACTGTGCCGGAGGAGTCTGGCCGAGACGCTCTCGAGGCTGCCCGACGAGCAGCCGTGGATGGCCTATCTCGGGACGGTCGACGGCGAACCGGGCGACAGCGCCACGGTCGATGAGGTGGTCTACGGGCGGGCGACACCGTAAGCCTTGAAGGGGCGAAAGGTGTTTCTCGACACCGGCATTCTCATCGCGGCTCTCAACCGGCGCGACCAGTACCATGCGCAGGCGCGTACGCTGTTCGGCGGACCCGTGCCGCGTTGGCACACTTCGATGCTCGTCTGGTCGGAGGCGTACTCCTGGTTCCTGCATCGTCACGGCGAGGAGCAGGCCCGTGCCTGCCGCCGCCTCCTGGAGAACCTCGACGGCCTCGTCCTGCTCGAAGGCACTTCACGGCTCCACCGCGACACCTGCCGGATCCTCGACCGGCTCAGGGGGGCCCGCCTGACGTACGTGGACGCGTCCAGCCTTGCCCTGATGGAGCGCCACGAGATCGAGATTGCATGGGCGACGGATCATCACCTGGGCCTCACCGGGGCGGAAGTGTTTCCCCGGTCGTGAGCCGCGATTGGACGGAGCGAAGATGAGCATTCGGGTCTGCGTGGGAGGAGCGACGGGGTGGACGGGCGAGAGCGTCGTGGCCGCCGTCCTCGAATCGGACGAGTTCGAACTGACCGGCGCGGTGGCGCGGCGGGCGGCGGGAGAGACGGTGGGCGACGCGCGGGCAGAGGCGGACGGCTCCCCGGTGCGGGTTTCTGCCGGCGTGGCGGAAGCGCTCGGCGAGCCGGCCGATGTCTACATCGACTACACGCACCCGAGCGCCGTCTACGCGAACGTCATGTGCGCGATCGAGGCGGGCGTGGCGGCGGTCGTCGGGACATCGGGGCTCACCGGCCGGGAGTACGGCGAGATCGACGAGGCCGCGCGCGCGGCGGGCGTGGGCGTGATCGCCGCGGGCAACTTCTCGATCACGGCCGCGCTGCTGAAGCACTTTTCCGGGATCGCCGCGCGCCATGTGCCGCACTGGGAGATCGTCGACATGGCGTCGGCCCGAAAGCCCGACGCGCCCAGCGGCACCGCGCAGGAACTGGCCGAGTTCCTGGGGACGGTCGCAGCGAACGAATTCGGCCGTCCCGTCGCGGACACCCTGGGTTCGCGGGAGGCGCGCGGGGCCACGATCGGGGGCGCACAGGTCCACTCGCTGCGGCTCCCGAGCTACGTCATCTCCGTGGAGTCGATCTTCGGTCTTCCCGGAGAACGGCTCTCGATCCGGCACGACGCCGGGTCCAGCGCCGAACCCTACGTGGCCGGCACCCTGCTCGCCGCGCGGCTGGCGCCGGAACGCGTCGGCCTCACGCAGGGACTCGACCGCCTGCTGTTCGAGTAGCGGCGAGCCGGAGACGTTCCCGCGGGAACGTGTTCAGCCTGGACTGCTCAGTCCGCCGGGCGGTTGGCGACGATCGCGATGCGGGAGCCGTCGGGGCTCACCGCGAGGCGGGTGACGCCCTCGACGCCGAGGTCCGAAAAGTCGGCGACCTCCGTCCAGTCCGAGCCCTCCGACCACGCGAAGAGGCGCGAGTCGTCGCCCATCAGGATCTCGCCTTCGGGAGTCCACGCGTAGTCCTCGCGGCCCGGCAACGTCAGCGTGATCCGCTCGCTGGTCCCCGCGGTCGGATCGAGGCGTTCGATCCACCACTCCTCGTCCGAGACCTTCCGCACGAAGGAGATCGCCTCCGTCCCCGGAATCCGGTGGATGGACCGGCCGGGGCTCTCCGCCACGATCCCGATCTCGCCCGTCAGCGCGTCCCCGACCTGGAGGGTCGGCGGGCTGCCGAGGATGAACATCGCGACGACGTGTTCGTTGGCCCACGCGTGGTACCCCACGGGCTCGGCGCTGGCGAAGATCGGCCCGATCGATTCGCCGGAGAGGCCGTAGCGCCAGAGGTACTGTTTCCCCCGGATCTCGTGGATCGCGGAGAAGGCGTCCTGCCCCGGGATCTGGAGCGCCGAGAACTCGCTCGCTTCCTCCGTGTTCGTCAGCCGCTCGGAGGCGCCGGGCTCGGTCCCGGGCGCCGCCGCGAGCCGCATGATCTCGGTCTGCCTGCGGTCCAGCGCCGCCGTGTGGAGGATCGCCGAACCGTCGAGCAGGAAGCTCGGCTGGTTGTCGTACGCGTCGCGGTCCGTCGCTCGCCCCAAGTCGGGGATCGAGAGCGCGCCGCCCTCGCGGACGAGCGTCCCCAGCCAGATGTCGGTCGAGGGAGAGCCCGCCGCCGTCGGCGTGTAGTCCGCGGGCGCCGGCCCGGTCTCCGGCATCGGCCCGTCCGGCGGCTCGGTCGGGAAGGCCCCGGCCTCTTCGGAGCCAACTTCAGGATCGCCCCCGTCTTCCGGTGCGCAAGCGATCCCGGCCGAGAGCACAAGCGCCAGTGTCATCGCGGTTCGCGGAGTCATTCGTGCCATCCCTTCCTCCTGGGTCTTCCGGTCACGGGGATTCCGGCAGGACGCCGAGGATCACTCGCGAAGGATAGTCGCCGGAGCGGTACACCGCCTGCGTCGCGGCCTCGTAGTCCCCCGGGGCGGCGCGGTACGTGTCGACGAACGTCTGGGGGTTCCGGTCGTAGGCGGGGAACCACGAACTCTGGACGTGGACCATGAGCCGGTGTCCGGCCTTGAAGGTGTGGAAGCGGTCGCGGAGGTCGATCTCGATCCGGGTCACCTCACCCGGCACCATCGGCTCCGGGTTCTCGAAGTCGTTCCGGAAGCGGCCGCGCATGATCTCGCCCGCGAGGTGCATCTGGTAGCCGCCCATGGGGACGTCGCAGTTCGCGCTGGGCGGGGCGTCGTCGGGGTAGACGTCGATCAGCTTCACGATCCAGTCGGAGTCGGTCCCCGTCGTGGAGACGAAGATCTCGGCTCCGATCGGGCCCGCGATCGTGAGGTCCTCCTCCAGCGGTTCCGACTGGTAGACGAGGACATCCGGGCGCTCCGAGGCGAAGCGCTGGTCCTCCACCTTCCACAGGTGGCCGAGCGTCGTGCGTTCCTCGGCGGAGAACGGCACCGGACTCGCCGGGTCGCTCAGGTATGAGTCGGCGTGCAAGTCCACGACCGAGTCGGCCCCTGAACCGGCCCCCGAGTCGGCGGTTCGCGCCGGCGGCTCGAAGCTCAACGTCCCGTCCGGCCCCAGGTACAGGCTCACCGGGGTGACGTCCGCCGGCGGCCAAGAATCGTAGGCGCGCCATTCGTTCGTCCCCGTGAGGAAGACGTTCGCCTCCGTCGCGTCCCACGTCCCCTCGTCCTTCAGGTGGTATTCGAAGAAGGGGTACTGGAACTCGCGCTGGAAGTGGTGCGAGGTCTTCGTGTCGAAGGCGATGCAGCCGAGGAAGTCGCCGTCCATGCGCGCCCAGCCGCCGTGCAGCCAGGGGCCGACGACGAGCGTGTTCTCGAGGCCGGGATTCTCCGCTTCGACGGTCCGGTAGATGGACATGGGACCGTAGAAGTCCTCGGTGTCGAACCAGCCCGCCACGTTCAGCGTCGCGGGGCGGACGTCGTCCAGGTAGCGGAGAGCGTTCTGCCGCTGCCAGAACTCGTCGTAGTTGGGGTGTTCGATGAAGTCGCGCCACGCCGGCACGTCGCCGTGGAAGTAGAGTTCGTCCACCGTGGCGGCGGAACCGGCGTTGAGGAAGAAGTCGTAGCCGGAGGTCGTGCCGTAGTCGAAGCGGGCGCCGCGCGTGTCGGTGGGGCCGTCGCGCCGGCGGGCGTTCCCGGACAGCCACGAGAAGGCGTACATGATCCGGAAGGCCCCGTTGTGGTGCCAGTCGTCGCCGATGAACATGTCCGAGGGCGAGGCCTGGGGCGACGATGCCACGAGCGCCGGGTGCGCGTCCACCATCCCCATCACGGTCTGCCAGCCGGGGTAGGAGATCCCCCACTGTCCCACGCGTCCGTTGTGGTTGTCGACGTTCGCGAGCAGCCACTCGATCGTGTCCCAGTTGTCCGTGATCTCGTCGGTATCGGTCGGGCCACGGGGTTCCGGTGCGGGGGCGCGGATGACCTCGAACTCGCCCTCCGACCGGAACTGCCCGCGCACGTCCTGGAAGGCGAAGATGTACCCGGAAAGGTCGAACTCCCGTGACGGCCCGAGCGGGTTCCGATACTCACCGGACGCGTAGGGGCCGATGGAGTACGGCGTGCGGAAGAGGAGGATGGGGTATTCGCGCGAGCGGTCCCGCGGCTCGTAGACGAGCGTGTACAGTTCGATCCCGTCGCGCATCGCGACCATGTACTCGGACTTCTCGTAGTTCGCCGCGAGATACTCGTGGTGCGCGGCGGCGATGGCTTCGGCCTCGGTCGGGGCGGCGGTCGGCGGCGGTGGCGGCGCGTCGGCCGCGTCGCGCTGCGGCCCGCACGCGACCGCGAAGAGCGCGACCGCCCAGAGCATGACCCGGATCCTCATCGGCGGCGCAGTTCGGCCCAGTGCGTGAGGGCGTTGCCCAGGCGCACGTTCGGGAGCGTGATCGCGGTCATCGAGCCGTTGAGGACGTCGCCTCGGAGCTTCAGTTCCAGCGACAGCACGTGGTCGGTGCGGTTCGCGTCCTCGGTGCCGATGTCGCCCCTGAAGCCGCCTCTCAGGTACTCGCCGTCAAAGCGGGCGTTGTTGAGGAGCGTCCACAGGTCGTCGCCGAGCTGGACGTGGGCGCGCCCCCCGTCGTCGATCGCGAGCGCCAGCCGGTGCGGCCCGAGGTGCGTGTCCACCTCGCCCACCCAGTCTCCGGCCAGCTCCGGCATGGGCGCGAAGTCGATCAGCGGGGCGGCGCCGTCCCCCGCCTCCTCGAGGATCCCCTCGCGCTCCAGCCGGTGCGGGTCCGGGACCTCCGGCGGCGTCGGCTTCGGCACGGCGTCCGGGAACAGCGTGTGCCAGAGGAGGTTCGAGACGTAGCCGGTGAGCGGCGTCGCCGAGTTGGAGAGGACGACGACCGCCGCGTTCTCCTCCGGGGCGATCGCGAGTTCCGTGCGGACGCCGCCCATCCCGCCGCCGTGGCGCTGGAGCCGCAGGCCGCCCGGAAGGTCCCGCATCACCCAGCCGAGCCCGTAGGCGTCGGTGGGAGCGTTCTCCCGGATCGGCTGCCGCATGGCCTCGATGGAGGCGTCCGAGATGATCCTCCGCTGTTCGGGGAGGTCGTGGCCGAGGTGGAACATCCCGAAGCGGACGAGGTCGTGCGCGCTGCTGAACACGGCGGAGCCGCCGGGATGGTCGAAGTCGTAGAACGCGATCGGACTCTGGTCCGTCGCGTAGCGCGTCGCCGTGAAGTCCTCCAGTCCCGGGCCGATGTCGACCGATGTCCGGGTGAGACCCAGCGGCCGGAACACCTCGTCGCGCATGAAATCCATGTACGATTGCCCCGAGACGCGCTCGATGATGTAGTCGAGGATCCCGTAGCCGAGGTTCGAGTAGTTCCAGCGTTCGTCCGGCGCCGTCACGAGGTTGGCGTAGCGCCGGATCGTCTCGTCCATGTGCGGCCGGCGGTGCGGTTCGTCCTCGTAGAAGAACTGGTAGTGGAGGGGGAGCCCGGCCGTGTGGCTCGCCACGCGCCTTACCGTCGCGCGCGCCGCGTCCCAGGCGCGCCCGTCGATCTTCGCCGGGCCCAGGTAATCGTTGGCCGGCGCGTCGAGGTCGACGAGGCCCCGTTCCACGAGGATCATGAGCCCCGTCGCCGTGATCGGCTTCGAGATCGAGGCGAGCGAGTACATCGTGTGTTCCGTGGCGGGGATGCGCCGCTCCCGGTCCGCCCACCCGAACCCCTCCTCCCACAGAACCTCCCCGCCCCGCGCGATGGCGACGGCCATCGAGGGCTGGTCCCAGGCCACGAGCGCGCGCCGGATCTCGTCACGGACCGACGAGAAGTCGGGGGCAGACTGTCCGCGCACCTCGGCCGCGCCGAGGAACACGACGGCGAGCGGGACGCTAAGCCCCTTGAGGCCGCGGCGTGTCAGGAGGCCGCGACGTGTGAGGGTGGCCCTCATCCTCATCTCCTTCCGGAAAGGTGACCCCGGACGGTGGAGCGGGACGCGGGCGGGCGTCAATGGGGCCGAAGCGGGGCCGCGGCGAGCAGACTCATTGACCGTTGGAGGAAGCGGCGTCCATGATGCGTCCATCGCGGAGCCGGGCCGGGCGTTTCCGCGGCGCGGCGGACCCTCGAGACCGGAAGGAACGAACCATGTCCGAGATGGATCGGCGCACTTTCCTGCAGGCCGGCGCGGCGGCCGGCGCCCTGCTCTCCCTCGGCGGCTGCGCGCCCCGGGACGACGCCCCTGGCTCCGGACTCGGAGGATCGGGGGACGAGACCTCGGCGGCCGACATCCCGGACTTCGCGCTCGAAGAGATCACGATCGACGAGGTCCACGCGGGCATACGGTCGGGCGAGTACACCTGCCGATCGATCACGGAGATGTACCTCGAGCGGATCGAGGCCTTGAATCGGCAGGGACCACGCCTGTTCGCGGTGCTCGAGACGAACCCCGACGCCCTGGAGATCGCCGACGAACTCGACCGCGAGTTCCAGGCCTCGGGGCCGAGGGGACCGCTGCACGGGATCCCGCTGCTGCTCAAGGACAACGTCGATACGGCGGACGGGATGACGACGACGGCCGGATCGACGGCGCTCCTCGGGTCCATCGCGCCTCAGGATGCCTTCGTGGCGGCGGGGCTGCGCGCGGCCGGAGCGCTCCTGCTCGGCAAGGCGAACATGAGCGAGTGGGCGGGCTGGAAGTCCTTCGAGTTCGGGGCGTCGGGCTGGAGCGGGCGCGGGTGGGACGGCGGACGGGGCGGCTTCTGCAGGAACCCGTACGCGCTCGACCGCACGCCGGGCGGGTCGAGTTCCGGGTCCGGGTCGGCGGCCGCGGCCAACCTTGCGGTCGCGACGATCGGCTCCGAGACCGACGGCTCGATCGTCGGCCCGTCGTCGCGCAACTGCCTCGTCGGCATCAAGCCCACGATCGGCCTCCACAGCCGGGGCGGAGTCATCCCCATCGCCCACAGCCAGGACAGCACCGGCCCCATGGCCCGCACCGTGCGCGACGCCGCGATCATGCTCGGCACCATGGTCGGCGTCGATCCCCGCGACCCGCTCACCGCCGCGAGCGCGGGCAACTTCCTGACCGACTACACGGGCGCGCTCGACCCGGCCGGCCTCAACGGCGCCCGCGTCGGCGTCCTGCGCGAGTACGCCGGCTTCGACAGCCGCGTCGACGCCCTCTTCGAGGAGGCGCTCGACGCCATGCGTGCGGAGGGCGCGACCGTCGTCGACCCCGTCACGCTCCCGGAGGAACTCCGGTTCGGCAACGAGTACGAGATGGAGGTGCTGTACCACGAGTTCAAGGCGGATCTGAACGCGTACCTCGCGTCGCTCGGCCCGGACGCGCCGATCAAGTCGCTGGCCGAACTCATCGAGTACAACGAGGCGAACCACGACCTCGAACTCGCGCTCTACGGGCAGGAACTGCATGTGCGCTCCCAAGAACGGGGACCGCTCACCGACCAGCGGTATCTCGACGCGCTGGCCGCGAGCCACCGGCTCTCCCGCGACGAAGGGATCGACCGCGCGATGGACGAACACCGACTGGACGCGCTCGTCGGGATCACGGCGGGGATCCCCGCCATTCAGGACCCGCTCGATGCCTCCGGCGGAGGCGGGGGCGGGTGCTCCACGCCGCCGGCCATGGCCGCCTACCCCAACATGTCCGTTCCCATGGGGTTCATCCGGGGGCTCCCGGTCGGCATGTCGCTGTGCGGCCGCGCGTGGAGCGAGGCCACGCTCATCCGTCTCGCCTACGCCTTCGAGCAGGCGACGAACGTCCGCCGGCCGCCGACGTTCCAGGCGACCGTACAGGTCTGAGCGTGCCCGGGACGCCAGGCGCGCCCTCGACAGCCGGACGGAGAGCGTGACGCTCACCGACTTCATCGACCGTCACTACCGTCACTTCAACGCGGCGGCGCTGCGGTCAGCCGCCGGGGCCTGGCGCGATCTGATCGATGGCGGAGGCCAGATGCTCGTCACCCTGGCGGGCGCCATGAGCACGGCCGAACTCGGCCTCTCCCTCGCGGAGATGATCCGGGCCGGGAAGGTGCATGCGATCTGCGCTACCGGCGCGAACCTCGAGGAGGATCTGTTCAACCTCGTGGCGCACGACCGTTACGTGCGCGTGCCCGACTGGCGCGCGCTCACGGCCGAACAGGAGAAGGACCTCGAGCGGCGCGGGCTGAACCGCGTGACCGATACCTGTATCCCCGAGGCCGAGGCATTCCGCGCGGTCGAGGCGCCGCTGCGCGAGCTGTGGCGGGCGGCCGACACCGCGGGCGAGCCCCGGCTCCCGCACGAGTACCTCTACCGACTGATCCGTGACCGGACCCTCGCCGACAGCTACCGGATCGACCCGGCCGATTCCTGGCTCGTGGCGGCGGCGGAAGCCGACCTCCCCCTGTTCGTGCCCGGCTGGGAGGACTCCACGCTGGGCAACGTCCTCGTCGCGGAACAACTCGCCGGCGGACTCAGCCGCCCCGGGCCGGTCCTCGGCGGCACTGAGTACATGGTGGTGCTCGCGGAGTGGTACACGCGCACGAGCACCGGCCAAACGCTGGCCGAGGCGCCCGAAATCGACGACGACGCGGATGCGGCGGGGGCGGGGGTGGACGCGAGTGGCGACTCCGGCGCACAGCCCGTCGGCCTGTTCCAGGTCGGCGGCGGGATCGCGGGCGACTTCCCCATCTGCGTCGTCCCCATGATCCGCCAGGACCTGCGCCGCTGGTGCCCCTACTGGGCGTACTTCTGCCAGATCAGCGACTCCACCACGAGCTACGGCTCGTACTCCGGCGCCGTCCCCAACGAGAAGATCACCTGGGGCAAGCTGGACGTGGACACGCCGAAGTTCGTCATCGAATCCGACGCGACCATCGTCGCCCCCCTCGTGTTCGGCTACGTCCTCGGCTGGTAGTCGGGAGACAGGCCTTTCCCGACGGGCAGGCCACGGGCCGGACCCGAGTCGCCGGTCTCCTAACCTCCGCTCCCGCTCTCCCCGAGGAGCGCCTCCAGGTCCCACCCTTCCAGAGCCTCAACGGTCGGGCGGTCCGTCCAGTCGAAGCGAAGCGGGGTGATCGTGACGAGGCCCTCGTTGTACGCCTCGGTGTCGCTCCCGGCCGGGATGGTCTCCGGAGGCACGAACACCACGCTGAACCGCCGCTCTCCCTCGGCGTCAGCGGTCTCTTCGCCCGGATCCCCTGTCACCTCCTCGTGGTCGATGACGAAGTAGCTGCCGCCCATGGGACGGGCCGCGATGCCGCGCGTCTCGGCCGCCGTCGCGGCCGGGAAGTTGAGCGAATAGACGATGCCGGTCTCGGGCCCCCGGCGCCGCAGCTCCGAGACGAAGCGGGCAACGATGCCGGCGGCGTGCTCGAAGTCGCCCGGACCAGAGTCCCGCGAGGCCGCCACCGCCGGTATCCCCAGGTAGGCCCCCATCATCGCGGCCCCAACCGTCCCCGACATGTGCGAGATCTCACCGACGTTCGCGCCGATGTTGATCCCGCTCACCACGAGATCGAAGCCGGATTCCGGAGCGAGCACGCGCACCGCGAGGCGGACGGCGCTGGCCGGCGTGACGTCGGCGCAGTTCCCCGCCGGCGTGGCCCGGACCCGGAACTCCTCGTCCAGGCTGATGCTCATGCTCGTCCCGCTCTGCTGGCTGCAGGGCGCCAGGACCGTCACCTCGCCGACCTCCCGCAGCGCCGCCGCGAGCGCCTGAATGCCGGGCGACTCGATCCCATCGTCGTTGGTCACAAGGATGTGGTATGGAGCATCCGTCTGCGCCGCTTCGACTGCCTCCGCCGCGGACTCCCCGCCGCATGAGACGACCGCCGCGCACCCGAAGACGGATAGCGCCGTGAGCGACCGCGCGACGCTCGACGCTGGAGTAGGCGTTCTCATCGCAGTTATCCCCCATCCTCGCTCGAGTTCTGTCTGTTACCGTACGCCAGACCGCTAAAGTAACTGGTTGGCGGCCAGGGCTCCGGCGTAGGCGAGGGCGAGCATGTAGCTGAACTGGGCCAGCGGCCATTTCCAGCCGGCCGTCTCCCTCCGCATCATGGCGACCGTCGACATGCATTGAAGCGCGAACACGAAGAAGACGAGCAGGGCTATAGCCCCCCCGAAGTCCAGGTCGCGCTGCAGGGCGGCCCGCAATTCGAGCGACGTCTCGTCGCTGTCCTCGATTCCGTAGATGGTGCCGAGCGTGCCGACGATGACCTCGCGCGCTGCGAGCGATGAGACGAGGCCGACCCCGATCCTCCAGTCGAACCCGAGCGGTTCGATCGCCGGTTCGATCACCTGCCCCATCTGTCCGAGCGCGCTCTCATCGACCGGTGGCGGGGCACCGTCGACCCGGGGGAACTGTGCCAGGACCCAGAGGACGACGGTCACGGCGAGGATGATCTTCCCCACCCTGCGGATGAAGATCTTGCTCCGGTCCAGGAGGCGAAGGGCCACCGTCCGCAGCGCCGGAATCCGGTACGGCGGCAGTTCCATCACGAAGCCGGCGGGCTTCCCCCGCAGGAACGTGCGCCGGAGCAGGAAAGCGGTGCCGATGGCGGCGACAAGGCCGAGCGCGTAGAGGCCGAGCATCGTTGCCGCCCGCGTCCCGAAGAACGGCCCCAGGAGCGGCTGTTCCGGGATGAACGCCGCGATCAGGAGGGCATAGACCGGCAGCCGGGCCGAGCAGGTCATGAACGGGGCGATGAACATCGTCGCCATGCGGTCGCGTTCGTCCTCCACCGTGCGCGCGGAGAGGATCGCCGGGACCGCGCACGCGTAGGCCGAGAGGAGCGGCAGGAACGCCCGTCCCTGCAGCCCGACCCTCAGCATCGTGCGGTCGGCGATCACCGCGGCCCGCGCCATGTACCCGGAGTCCTCGAGGATCCCTAGGAAGAGGAAGAGGATGAGGATCTGGGGGAGAAACACGAGGACGGAGCCGACCCCCGCCCACACGCCGTCGATGAGGAGGTCCCGGAACCAGCTCGCCGGAAGCCGCGCCGCGAGCCACTCGCCGGAGGAGGCGATGCCGAGTTCGACCCCGTCCATGATCGGCGTGGCCCATGTGAAGATGGCCTGGAACACGAGCGCGGCGAGGACGAGGAACACGGCCGGGCCCGCGATCCGGTGCAGGAAGAGGGCGTCGAGACGCTGCGTCAGCTTCGGCGGGCCGGCCGAGCGATACTTCGCGGCGGCGAGCGCGTTCTGGACCACTTCGCGGCGGCGGGAGAGCGCGTCCAGGGTCGGCAGCCCGGCGCGTCCGGTCCGGGAACCCGACCCCGACGTCGCACCGGTCGCCGGTGTCGCCGAGCGCACGGCCACCCGGTCCAGGAAGTCGGCGACCGCTTCGACGCCCCGCCCCGTGCGCGCGTCCGTCCGGACGACTTCCACGCCGAACGCGGCGGCGAGCGCCTCGTCGTCCAGCGTGCCGTCTCCCGCCTCGAGTTCGTCCGCCATGTTGAGGACGAGGAGCGTGGGACGTTCCCGTTCGAGGACGGGGCCGACGAGCATGAGCTGCGTCTCGAGCCGGACCGCGTCGACGATGAGCACGATGGCCTCGGGCTCCCGCAACCCTTCGATCCGGCCTTCCAGCACGTCGCGCGTGATGCGCTCATCCGGGGAGCGGGCCGAGAAGCCGCTGACTCCCGGCAGGTCGACGATGTCCAGGTCGAGGCCCGAGGCGAAGCGCGCCCGGCCGACGTGCTTCTCGACCGTGACGCCCGGATAGTTCGCGACCCTTTGCCGCAAGCCGGTCAGACGGTTGAAGAGCGTCGTCTTGCCCGAGTTGGGCGGACCGATGAGAGCCACGACGGGCGGCCCGGAAGCGGGCGCGTCCGTACCGGCTCCGCGATCGGCGCGCGCTGGGGTCGCGACTGGGGACATGACGGGAAACTACCGATAACGATTATCGTTAGTTGAGACTGGTTCTCAACTGACGAAGACGCTAGTATGTTGCGCTCCGAGGGTCAAACCAACGTGAGGGACAATCCCGGCGTGAAGAACGGCGTGAAGAACGGAAGATCGAACGGTTCCCCGATGTCGCTGATGGACGTGCCGCTGCGTACGGCAGTCGAACTCGAGCGCATCGACGCGCCGAGCGACGAGGTCGAGCCGCTCTTGGAGCGCGGCATCCTGCCGGGCTGCAGGCTGCACCGCGTACGCAATTCCCCCGCGGGAGACCCGATCATCTCCGTCGAGGGCACCCTCCTCGCGCTGCGCCGCGAATCCGCCGCGCAGCTCTTCGTGCGCGAGGTCTGAAGGACCTCACAGGCCCCCCGCCCGTCCGCGCCCGCCACCCGACGCTCTAGGCGTACGGCATCACGGGCACCTTGCCCAGTAGACGCGCGTAGACCGTGAGCGCGCCCCGGTGGTGCGCCGTGTGATCCACGATCCCGTTCACGATCGCCCCTCGCGGCTGCCCCTCCATGATCTGCGGATCCTCGATCGGCGCGCGGAGATCCTCGTCCGACGCGGACCCGATGACCTCGATCGCCCGGCCGTAGGCCCGGTCGACCCACGCGGTCGCCTCGGCCAGCGAAGTGACGGCCTTCGTCTCATCGAGGTGTCCCTGGAAGTCCATGTTCCAGCCGTCGCCGAAGGCGCCGTCGACGAACCAGTCGACCGTACCGGCGGCATGCGCCACGTGGCCGGCCACGGTGAAGAGCTCCGGGTTGGGCCCGAAACCCGAATCCTCCTCCGTGAACGTCTCCAGCGTCTTCTTGAACAGGCTCCTGGACATGGCAAGCTGTGCGGCCAGACCTTCTGCGTAGGACATGGATGCTCCGTGGGGCTTGGTGTTCGGTTTTTATTCGGATTGCGGATCATGCGCCCCGGCCGGAGCGTTGTCAAGCGTGAACAACCATACAACACTCAGCCGCCGGGACTTTCTCGCCCGCGGCAGTGGCGCCCTGGTTTCCCTCGCCCTGGGCACCGGCTGCTCGGGCGACGGCATGGGTCCGGTCGTCGGTGTGCCGCCATCGCCCTCACCCGAAGATCGGGTCGACGTGATCGTGGTGGGCGCCGGTCTCTCCGGGCTGGTCGCCGCATACGAGTTGGTCCGGGCGGGGCACGATGTCCGGGTCCTGGAGGCAGGAAACGCGGCGGGGGGCCGGGTACAGACACTTCGCGAGCCCTTCGACGACGGCCTCATCGCCGAATCCGGCGCGGCCCGCATCCCGCCGGACCACGATCGAACGCTCGGCTACATCGATCACTTCGGGATCGAGACCTCTCCCTTCTATACGCACGACGGTGAGTACCTCATCGTTCCCGAGCGGGGAGACCGCTACCGGGAGACGCCGGGCGTGTTCCTCGACGGGGGGCGGGACACGTGGCTCAAGATTCCGGCGGGAACCGACGCCCTGCCGCTGGCCTTTGCCGAAGCGCTCGGAGACCGGGTGCGGTACGGCTCGCCGGTGACGAGGGTGGTCCGGGACGAGGCCGGCGTCGTGGCCGCTCACGGAACCGGCGACGCGGCGGGGGAACTGAGGGGCGGCCACCTCATCTGTACCGTCCCCCTCCCCGTCATCGACAGGATCGTGTTCGACCCCATCCTCTCGGCAGCGAAGCGAGCCGCCTTCGCAGCCACTTCCTACCAGGACGTCACTCGGGTCTACGTCCAGTACGCGGAACGGAATTGGGAGGGGGACGGCTTGAACGGATGGGGGCTGTCGTTCGTGGGGGGATTCTCGGAAATGTGGCATCCGACATGGGATCAGCCGGGACCTCGGGGAATCCTGATGTCCTACCTGTACGGAGACATGGCGCGCGCGGTCGCGGCGATGGAGCCCGGCGCCATCGTACCCGATTTCATCGATCGCTTCGACGACCTGTTCCCCGGCTCCCGCGAGGTCGCGGAGCGCGGAACCCACTTCGCGTGGGAGCATCAGCCCTGGATCGGGGCCGCGTACACCCGGAACGATCCCCCGTTCGCCGAGCACCCGGAACTGGCATCGCCCGAGGGCTCCATTCACTTCGCCGGCGAGCACGCCTCGGGGGAGCGGGGGTGGATGCAGGGAGCCCTCCAGTCGGGCCTCCGAGCGGCTTCGGAGATCAATGCGACCGTGACGGGGGAACGCGCCCGCACGACCGTGGCGATCTCGCGGCGGCGGATGTCGCACCGCGTCGCGGGCACCTTCCATGCTCCGGAATGGCTGGCACCATGAACCGGGAAAGCACTCCGGTCGGCGTGGGAGGCTGGCTCCTGGTTTATCTCTTTGGTTCCATCCCCTACCTGCTCGTCCATTCTGCGGGCCTGTCGGGATGGTTTCTCGACTATGCCCTCTGGCTGCTGGGCGCGATCTTCCTTCTCCTCGCGTCCCCGCTCGCCCTCATCCTCCTGAAGTCGCCACGAGCCCCAAGGTGGAACGTCGTCGCGCTGTGGGTCGTCGCCCTCGTGATCACGCTGCGCGCGGCCGCCGTCCCCTTCAATCTCGAGACCGACGCGGCGGCGCAGAGGAGGAACCCCGAGGAATGGGTGGCCGCGATCGCGATCCTCGCGGCCATCGTGGTCGGGTCTCTGGCGTGGGCGACGATCTGGACGGCCTACTTCCGGCGATCGCTCCGCGTACGGAACACATTCCGCGGGCCGGCGGCCGATACCTAGCTTTCCATAGCCCCGAAGTGGTGCCCTTTCATCGGGCCGGGGGGGGTCGCGCGGACTCCAGGCGGATCGCGGGTGGGAGCCGCCACACGGTGATGACGGGGACGTCGAACTCGTCCGTGTCGATGAAGGCGACGAGGCCGTCCGGACCGAAGGCATCGGGCATGTCGGGCAGCGCGGCGGTTCCGGTCTCGAGCGTGCCGAGGTAGCGCCCGTCCGGGGCGATCACGTCGATGGGGCCCGGTTCGTCCGAACCCGGCTCCGTGCTCCGCTGGACCCACAGCGCGCCGTCCCACGTCGCGCGCAGGGCCGCGATGACCGGCACTTCCGGGAAGAACCGCATGTTCTCGAGGGCCTCACGCTGCAGCGACCTCATGTTGTCGATCATCTCGCGGACCGCGGCGGGCGGTGCGCTCCCGCGCTGCGTGATCGTGCGGTTGCTCTCGGCCTCAAGTTGCCGTTCGCGCTCCTCCCGTTCCATCTCCTCCGTCACGGCCAGCGGCCGGATCGGCCGGCGCAGGGTGCGCGAGATCGCGCCCGACGGATCGGTGAGCTTGACGGCCCAGGCCGACGAGTCCGAGAACGCGACCCCGCCCGATGGCAGCGCGTCGAACAGCAGGTCCGGTTCGAACCCCCATTCCTCGTCGATCATGTCTTCGAGGTCGCCGCTCCGCGGGCCATCGTCCTCGACCGGCGCCCAGGCCTCCGCGATGACGCGATCTTCGACGTCCTCCGAGGACATGTCGACGCGCTGGATCGTGCGTCCGCTGCGGCCGATCAGCGTGCGCGCGCCCGTCCGCTCGGGACGGAGGTTCGGGCGGCGCGCCATGGCGAACCCCATGCCGCCGCCCTCCCTCACCATGCGTTCGAACTCGCCGGTGGAGCTGAAGACGTGGTAACCCGCGTGCAACATGTCCTCGACCAGGACCTGCCCGTCCTCCCACACCACGAGTTGCGTCGCGGCCCGGAACTCGCCCGGGCCGTCCCCGGCGCGGCCGAACTCGCGCACGAAACGTCCTGTCGCATCCACCACGACGACGCGCGCGCTGGACTCCATCCGGGTCCCGTCCAGGAGGTAGAGGTTGCTCGCGCCGTCGAAGGCGACGCCGGAGATGGACGTGAACTCCTCCCATTCGGCAGCCGCCGCGGCAGATCCGATGGTGTACACCAACTCGAGGTCGGGCGAGACGGAACGGTCCTCGCCGGGAAGGTCGACCATCTCCTGGGCGTGCAGGCCGGCGGCTCCGAGCGCGGCCCAGAGCACCGTCCCGAGCAGCACCATCCACCCGCCGGCGAACCGGGCCGCGAACCCGGCCGCGACCCCCGCCGCGCACTGCGGTGCCCGGCCAGCCTTCCGTCGTGACGTTCGCCTCATCCTGGCAGCTCCCTGCAGCATCTTGGCAGCCCCCCGTCGCAGCTTAGGTTTGTTCGAGTGTGGGCGCGGCGCCCGGTCCCGTCTCCCCCGGGATTCCGCGCCAGCTACTATGGAGATAGTAGATATGATTCGCAAGCGCACTTCCGTCCCGATCTCCGGCACATCGACCCCCCTGATGCCTCGGATCCCCCTCTTCTCGCTCGTCGCCCTCGGCGCTTCGCTGTCGTGGGTCGCCTGCGGAGGAGGGGAGGCACCGTCCGACGAACCCGCCGGGGGCGCAGAGGCGGCGGCCGCCGACGCGGCGCCGCAGTTCGAGACGACCGAGGTCGCCGAAGGCGTCTACCAGTTCCGGTGGGGCGGCCACAACGGCCTGTTCGTCGTGACCTCGGAGGGGGGCTTCGCCTTCGATCCGATCTCCGTCGAGGCGGCTGCCACCTACGCGGAGGAGATTCGCCGGGTCGCGCCGGGAGTCGAACTCGCGGCCATCGTCTACAGCCACCACCATGCGGACCACTCGACGGGCGCCGAGGTGCTGCGCGAAGCGTTCGGGGCGGACGTCCCCATCTACGCACACCGGAACGCGGACGCTCCGCTCAGGGAGGCCGCGAACCCCGACCTTCCCCCACCTACGGACACCTTTGACGACACGATGACGCTCGCGGGCGGCGAGATCGAACTCCACTACCTGGGCCGCAACAACGGCGACGACATCGCCGTGGGCTTCGTGCCGGCGCACAGCCTCGCCTTCGCGGTGGACTTCGTGGCGCGCGACCGGTTCGGGTACCAGGACCTGTCCGGTTTCCACTTCCCCGACCAGTTCGACGCGATCGAGGGCCTGCTGGAGATCCCGTTCGAGACCATCGTGTTCGGGCACGGGCCGCCGGGCGACCGGGCCGCGGTCGAGCGCCAACTCACCTACTACCGGGACCTGGACGCGGCCGTGCGGGCCGCCGTCGAGGCGGGACTGGGCGAGGACGAAACCGCCGAGACGGTCCTCATGGAGGACTACAGCCACTGGGACCGCTACGACGACTGGCGCGAACTCAACGTGCGCGGCATGCACCGCAAGCTCCTGGCCGCGGGCGTGGGCGACTAAGAGAGCGAGTCCCCCTGCGCGACCCTACGGACGTTCCCGCGGGAACGTGTGGGAGGCCGATGCCGACGGCGGCTACCTCGCCGTCTGCCTGATCGGCCGTCATGCCGTCGCGGGTGCCACGCGGTCGCCGAGCGTGTCGGCGATCCATTGATTCAGGCTCTTCCCTTCGGCGGCCGCCGCGGCGGCGACGTTGGCGTGCAGCTCTGGCGGGATGCGCAGGTTGAACCGCCCCGAGTACCGGCGTCCCGGCTCGACGCCGTCCTCCTCGCACATCTCCAGAAACACCCTGAGCGATGTCTCGCCCTCCCTCCGGAGACCTGAAACGTCCCGGGCGTAGAAGTCCGCACCCCCATTCAGGCCGACGAACTCGCCCCGGAACATCTCGATGTCGGGGTCGAACTGGATGACGGCCCGATAGCCGCCGATCTCCATCGTGTTCCTCACGGCTCCACTCCGTTCTCCCTCAGCCAATTTCGAATGCTCGCCACGGCACCCTTTGTGTTCTTCGATGCTTGCGCTTCACAAGTCTATGGTATCGAATAATGGTACCACACGTCAACGACGGCACCGGGGGGAGGGGGACATTGAAAGACCGTGTCTTCACGGCGTTGCAGTGGGTGCCCAGCCCGCTGGAGCGGACCTTCGCGTTCTTCTCCGACGCCCACAACCTGGAGCGGATCACGCCGCCTTTCGTGAACTTCCGGGTCCTGACGCCGCCACCGATCGAGATGCGCGTGGGGACGTTGATCGACTACCGGCTGCGGCTGCACGGCATCCCGATCCGGTGGCAGAGCGAGATCACGCACTGGGATCCGCCTCACGGCTTCATCGACGAGCAGCGTCGAGGCCCGTATCGGAAGTGGATCCACGAGCATCGTTTCGAGGCGGAGGACGGGGGCACGCGCGTGGAGGACCACGTCACGTACGCGGTCCCGGGCGGCGCACTGATCGACCGATGGTTCGTGCGCCCCGATCTCGAACGCATCTTCGAATACCGCCACAGCGCCATCTCGGAAGTGCTGGGCAGGTAGCGCCACGTTCCCGCGGGAACGTCTTTCGCCTATCCGCGGGTGCGTGTGGCCGTCACCCGATCAGGCGCTGAAGCTCGGCGATCTCGTCCTGGAGCGCCCGTTCGACCTCGACCACTCGGGCAGCCGCGTCGAGGGTGTCGATCTCGCGCCGGACCTCACGAACCCTTCCATCGAGATCGTACGCCTCCATCTCCGCCCGGATCTCCGTGATCCTGCCGCGCAGAAGCTCAACCTGTCGCTCGGTCAGGGCTCCTCCCCGAGCCAGGCGGGCCACCTGTCCTTCGAGGGCCTCGACCAGACCTCGGCGGGCTGCGACGTGCCCGCGATGGTCAGAGATCCGCTCGCGCAGGCGAGCATCCTCGCCCCGGATCTGCGACGCGTCCTCGGAACCATGCAGCACCGTGAACATCAGGTGACGCCAGCGCCGCGCCGCCGCGTCGAACGTCTGGCGGACGCCATCGATGCTCCATTCGCGTTCGATCCCCCCTGAGCCGCGCGTGATCAGGAGCCGGTGGACGCTCCCGGCCCTCGACTCCAGGACCAGCCAGCTGCCGGCCCCCAGCGCCTGGACCGTCGTGCCGTCCGCACTCATGACCACCTCGCCGCTCTCCCGCATGCACAGGTGCATGCCCTCGACGAACCTCTCGATCGAGCGTTCGCCGCCGCGCCAATCCTCGAACAGCACGCCGTCGCCCAGCGGGAACATCGATGGTGCCGCATTCGTGGCACCCGAACACCGCACCGACTCCTGGATCGCGTCATCGACCGGGATGGGCCGGACGGCCGCGACGAAAACGCCAGCCGCACCAAGGACCGCGAGCGTCATGGCCGTGCGGAAGGCGCTCGAACGAGGACGTCGGCGTTCGAGAATGGACACGATTCTGCTCTCCAGTTGCGACGGGTGGACGATGGGCAGCGCCAGCACGCGGGGACCGGCGGAGAGACCCCTGGCCAGGACGAGAAGGTGCCGCGCGTAATGGGAGGGGCGGATGCCGAGAGCGAGGACCGCGTCGTCGCAGGCCTTCTCGCTGGCGAGGGTCGCGAGGCGGGAGGCGATCCAGCTCAAGGGATGGAACCAGTAGAGGGCGAGCACGGTCCGCCGCATGACCTGCCGCAGCGCGTCCCGCCGGCGCACGTGGATCAGCTCGTGGGTCAGGACGATGTCGCGCTGATCGGGGCCCCATTCGTCGGCGGACTCGGGAAGCAGAATCACCGGTTTCCACAATCCGCCCGTCATCGGCGTGAGCACCCGCGCGCTCGTCAAGAGCTTCACCTGGCCGCGGATTCGCAGTTCCTTGCGCATCACGCCGACCTGGCGCGCCCAGCCCGGATCTCGAAGCGGGTGAGCCGCACGTACCAGCGCGCGCAGGCGAAGCGCTCCGAACGCCAATGACGCCAGCGACACCGCGCAGCCCAGCACCCAGGAAACGAACAGGAGACGGACAAGGGCCGGGGAGAACTGCGTCGGCGGGTCGACCGCGAGACCGCCAACCGCGCCGCCGCGCGGATCTGCCGAGCCCTGCTCGTCCGCTGCGGCAGCCGCCGGTGCGACAGCGGGGGCTTCAACGGCGGGCGGATGGAAGGCCCCGTCGGCTTCCGGGAGGATCGGTACGTTCCAGTGCGGTGTCAGAACACCCAGCAGGGGCAGCGAAAGCACCACGCCGAACGTGATGGTCCACAACAGATGCAAGGTCTGCGGCGACCCGCGCCTTGCCAGCCACGCCAGCGCAAGTGCCAGCAGGAACAGGCACGTGACTTGTGCCGTCAGCGCGACGGCCCCCGGAGCCGTGGCCAGGAGCGAGGCGATCACCGGGCTCAGCGGATTTCGGGCGGCAGGCGCCGCACGGTGATGACAGGGACGTCGAACTCATCGGTCTCGACGAAGGCGACCAGGCCGCCCGGGCCGAACGCGCGCGGCATGCGGAGGACATCCGGCGCGAGCGTGCCGACATAGCGGCCGTCCGGCGCGAGCACGTCAACAGGGCCCGGCTCTTCGACGCCCGGCTCGGCGCTACGCTGGATCCACAGCGCACCGTCCCACGTCGTGCGGACGGCCGCGAGCACGGGCACCTCCGGATGGAACCGCATGTTCTCGACCGCTTGCCTCCGCCCCCCCATGAGGAAATCCATCGCCGCCATCGCCTCGGGCGACCTCGAACCCGTCATGATCGGATTTCGCACCCGCTCGAGGCGGCGTTCGCGCTCCTCCTGCCGCATGGACTCCGTAACCGGCAGCGGCCGGATGGGCCGGCGCAGGATACGCGACACCGCGCCGGAAGGATCGGTGAGCTTGATCGCGTAGGCCGACGAATCCGAGAACGCGACCCCGCCCGAGGGCAGCACGTCGAACAGCAGCCCCGGCTCGAACCCCCACTCGGGGCGCGACGCCATGGCCTCCGGGTCGTCGGCTTCGTGGTCTCGCTCCTGCAACGCGCGGGGCGCCCAGGCCTCCACCAGCGGTTGCTCCGACACCTCGTCCGCTGACAGGTCGAAGCGCCGGATGGCCCGCCCCTCCTCGCCGGTCGACGTGTCCCGGGCGCCGCCGACGGCGCTCCGGATTCCGGTGCGCTCCGGTCGCATGTCGCTACCCAGCTCCATTCCGAGCATATGCTCGAACTCGCCGCCCGGGGCGAAGACGTGATACCCCATGTGCATGATGTCCTGGACCAGCGTGCTCCCGTCGGCCCACACATACATCTGCCTCGGGGCGCGGAACTCGCCGGGACCATCGCCATCGCGTCCGAACTCGGTCGCGAGCCCGCCCGCGGGGTCCACGACAACGATGCGTGTCCGGCCCGAGAGCGGCGCCGTCTGGTCCATGAGGTGGAGGTTCCCCGAGCCATCGAACCACAGACTCGTGATGGACGAGAACTCGGCCCACGCGGCCTCTGCCGCGGCGGACCCGATGCTGTACACGAGTTCGAGATCGGGAGACAGCAGGCGATCCTCGGCGGGGAGATCCACGACCTCCTGCGCGACCGCTGCCTGCGCGTGGAAACCGACCGCGGCGAGAACCGCCACGAGGACCGCTGTGGGAGCCGCCGCAGCTCCGGCGCCGAGACGTCGGCGCGCAGCGGCCGTCATCGCGTCGCCCTCCGCAGTTCGTCGAGCACATCCCGAAGCGAACGCTCCACCTCCTCCAGCCGCTGCTCCAGACCCGGGCTTTCGGCCTCGCGTTTGATCAGTTCCGAGATCTCGAGGAGTTCGCGTTCGAGTTCGGACGTTTCGACCTCCGTCATCAGACCGGCCACGCCGAAGTCGATGTCCGCGATCCGTTCCGCGATGCCCGTGAGTTGGGTGTCGAGATCGGAGCGCCGGATCGTCTCCGTGATGCGGCGGAGCCCCATCTCCCAGGCCATGAGATCCTGCGCCAGTTCGCGGAGCGCCTCCGCCGGCTGCGCGTCGCGCAGGGCGGACTGCAGGTTCGAGAGTTCGTCGCGGTATCCGGAGATCCGGCCGTACAGCAGCACTCCGCCCGTGGTAGAGAACCACGCGTCCTGATAGTGGTTCATGACGGTGAACATCAGGTCGCGCCATCGGCGGGCCTCCGCGTCAAAGGGTTGTTGGACGCCGTCGACGCTCCATTCACGTGCGATCCCTTCCGGACCGCCGGTGATCGCGAGGCGGTGTGTCCGCTCGCCCGTCGATTCGATGACGAGCCAGCTGTCGTCGCCCAGCGAGCGGACCGCGGTGCCCGCGTCGTTCAGCGCGACATCGCCGTCTCCGCGCATGCAGAGCAACATCCCCTCGACGCGTCTCACCATCGTGAATCGCCCATCCGTCCACTTCCAGTTCGGCGCCACCCTGCCGCCACCCTGAAAGGCGAACGACCGGATCGAATCGGAGGACGCGACGCACTCCACCTCGTGCGGCGCGACGGATGAAGTCGTGCCGGCGGCGGGGGGCGTGGCGGCGCGAACGGCGGCGGCGCGGGCGGCGGCGAACGCGGCCTCTCGGGCGGATCGCTCGCGCGCGGCCTCGCGCCGGGTCTCGGCGGTGATTGTGGTAGCCTCGGGGGCCGCCTGCGAGATGGCGGCGGCTTCTTCGCCGACCTGGACCGGGCGCGCGGCGGCGACGAATACGCCCGCCATGCCGAGGACCGTGAGCGTCAGGGCCGCGCGCGCGAGGCTGGGGCGCGGACGTCGGCGCGCGAGGATGGACGTGATCCTCTGCTCGAGCTTTGAGGGTTTCACGATGGGGTGCGCCATGGGGAGCGCCAGCGCCCTCGGACCGCGGGGGAGGCCGGCGGCCAGGAAGAGGAGGTGCCGGGCGTAGTCCGAGGGCCGGGCACCGAGGGCGAGCACCTCTTCGTCGCAGGCCTTCTCGCTCGCGAGCTCGGCGCGGCGCGAGGCGATCCACACCAGGGGATGGAACCAATGCAGGGCGAGGACGACCCGGCGGATCAGTTGGCGGAGGGCGTCCCGCCGTCGCACGTGGATGAGTTCGTGCGTGAGGACCACGACCCGCCGCTCCGGACTCCACGTCCCGGCCGAAGCCGGGAGCAGAATCACCGGACGCCACAGCCCGCCCGTCATCGGCGTCGCCACCGCCGGGCCGGACAGCAGCCGAACCTCGCGGCGGAGGCCGAGCCGGCGTTGCAGCGTCGCGGCCGAGCGCATCCATTCGGGGTCGCGCACGGGCTTGGCCGTCCGCACCAATTTCCGGAGCCGGAGCGCCGCGAAGGCGAGCGAGGCCAGGGAGAGGACGCAGCCAACCAGCCACGCGATCCACGCGACCCGGACGACGGAGCGCCCCGCGGCCGCGCCCGCGGCGCTCCCCGCCGCATCCCCACGCGCGGCCAGCCGGGCCCGCACCGCCTGGACGAGGGCCTCCCGCATTCCGGCGACCTCCAGCGTCGTGATCAGGCCGGAGGGGCCAAGGGCGGGGTCGAACGTCGCGGAAGTGGCACGCTCGATCGCGGTCGCGGGCGACTCGCCGCCACGGGCCGGCAGGAGCGGGATCTCCCACGAGGGACCGAAGAGGCCGAGGACGGGGAGCGCGAGAACCAGAGCGAACGTCGCCGTCCACAGCAGATGCAGCGTCCTCGAAGACCCCCGCCGCATGAACCACGCCAGCGCGAGCGCCAGCAGGAGCACGAGCGTGACCTGGGCGATCAGCACGACAGGGCTCACCGTCCCTCCTCCGCCGCCTGCTCGATCATCTCCTGGAGGCGGGCGTGCTCCTCCGGCGAGAGACCGCCCTCGCGCAACTCGAGCAGCGTGGCCACGGCCCCCTCCACGGAGTCGCCGAAGAAGGTCTTGAGCACGCGCCGCATGGCCGAGCGTCGGGCGCGCAGCGCCGGCATGGTGGGCGAATAGAGGTAGCGGGGTCCGTCCGCTTCACTCACGAGGTGTCCCTTGTTCACCAGACCCCGCAGGATCGAGCGCACGGCCGAATAGGTCGGAGGATCCGCCATGTGCTCCCGGATCCGCGCGGCCGTCGGGTTCCCCAGTTCATACACGAGATCCATGACCTCGCGCTCTCGTCTGCTCAGCTCCGGAAGTGGGCTCACCGCGATCGTCTCCCTTCCCCTGCGACGTCTCACAAACCACTCGGGGGGCCGAAAATCCCCCTCGGAGAACGAAACCTGGCGCATGTGTGCTGAAAAATCAACACACCCTGCAGGCAACCGCTCTGATCAGAGGGTTGCACCTGGGAGCAAACGCCGTACGCCCATCGCTGTCACGCCCGGCTTGCCAGGCCTACTATGAGCGCAACCGGACCCATCCGCGCGGGAGCTTGCACCATGTCGATCCGTCGCTTCGCCGCCCCCATCTCTGCACGCGTCGCACTCGTCGCACTCGCCACCCTGCTTTTGCCGCCATCCGACCGGTTGGCCGCGCAGGAAGCCTACCGTACACCACCTCCGGACGTCGTCGACATCCTCGAGGCCCCGCCGTTCCCCCAGGCGGCGATGAGTCCGTCCGGTGACCGGATGATCCTCGCATACAGCGAGAGCATGCCCGGGATCGCGGACCTGGCCGCGCCGATGCTGCGGCTGGCCGGACGAAGGATCAGTCCGGTCACCAACGGCATGCACGCCGCGCCGCCATTCGTGCGTTTCTCGGTCGTCGACCTGGACGGCGGCGACACGCGCGACGTCACCGGCGCCGAGGACGGCCTGGGACCACCGCTCTGGTCACCTGCGGGCGACGGCTTCGCCTTCACGCGAACGACCTCGGACGGCGTCGCCCTCTGGCTGGCCGACCCGGAAACGGGCACCGCGCGAGCCCTTACGAGCCCAACGCTGAACGGCGCCCGCGGCGAACCCTGCGCCTGGATGCCCGACAGCCGTTCGCTGCTCTGCCATTTCGTCCCCGCTGGCCGCGGCGTCGCGCCCACCCCGGCGGCGATCCCCGTCGGCCCCATCACGCAGGAATCCGGCGGCGAGGCGGCCCCCTCCTGGACCTTCCAGGACCTGCTGGAAGACGCCCACGACGAGGCGCTCTTCGACTACTACCTCACGTCGCAGCCGGCCCTCGTCGACGCCGCCACCGGAGCCGCACAAGCCATCGGCGCCCCGGCGGTCTATGAATCCCTCGACCCTTCGCCCAGCGGCGACTACTACCTGTCCGTCCGCACGGTTCGCCCCTACTCGTACCTCGTGCCCGACTCCCGCTTCGCCAGGGAGGTGGAAGTCCTCGGCAGGGACGGCGCGCCCCTGCGCACGCTCGCCACGCTGCCGCTGGACGAGGGCGGCCCCGAGCACCTGGGCTTTCGCCGCGCCGGTCTCCGCCAGTTCTCCTGGCGCCCCGGCGTGCCCGCCACCCTGGCCTACGTGGAAGCCCTCGACGGCGGCAACCCCGCGCTCGACGTGCCCCACCGCGACCGGGTGCTGACCCTCGCGGCGCCCTTCGACGGCGAGGGCACCGAACTCGTCCGCACCGAGCACCGCCTGGGCTCGGGCGCCTTTGGCTTCGGCTACCCGGTCCTGTGGGGCGAGGACGGCGAGACCGCCCTGGTGTACGAATTCGACTGGCCGACGCGGCGGACCCGCGCCTGGGCCGTGCAGGCTGACGCTCCCGGCGCTCCCGGCGGCCAGCCCGCGCTCCTCTGGGACCGCAGCACGGACGACTGGTACGGCAATCCGGGCGACCCGGTCATGAAGCAGGACGGGGCCGGCAAGCCGGTCGTCCACATGGACGGCACGAGCATCTTCCTGGCGGGCCCGGGAGGATCTCCGGAAGGAGACCGGCCATTCCTGGACCGGCTGGATCTGGCGACCGCCGAGCGGCAGCGACTCTTCCACTCGGGCGCGGACAGCTACGAGACCGTGGTCGGTCTCGCGGACGCACGCGCCGGCCGGATCGTCATCCGGCGAGAGACCAGCGAGGAGCCCCCGAACTACCACCTCGTCGCGACCGCGAACGACGAGCGCACGGCCCTCACTTCCTTCCCCAACCCCCAGCCCCAGCTCGCGGGGATCACCAAGAGCAAGATCTACTACGAGCGCGACGACGGCATCCCGCTGTCGGGCGAGCTGTACCTGCCCGCCGACTACGAGCCCGGCCAGAGGCTCCCGGTCCTGGTATGGGCCTACCCGCGCGAGTTCGCAGACGAGGACGGCGCCGGCCAGGTCAGGGGCTCGGCCCACCGCTTCACGACCATCTCCGGCGCCTCGCACCTTCTGCTCCTCACGCAGGGGTTCGCGGTGCTCAACGACGCCGCGATGCCGATCGTGGGCGGCTTTGCGGCGAACGACACCTACGTGGAGCAGCTCGTGGCCAACGGCAAGGCCGCGGTGGACAAGCTCGTCGAGATGGGCGTGGCCGACCGCGACCGGGTCGGGATCGCCGGCCACAGCTACGGAGCCTTCATGACCGCCAACATGCTGGCGCACTCCGACGATTTCGCCGCCGGCATCGCGCGCAGCGGCGCCTTCAACCGGAGCCTCACGCCCTTCGGCTTCCAGTACGAGCGCCGCACCTTCTGGGAGGCGCCGGAGGTCTACTTCCGCATGTCCGCCTTCATGCACGCGGAGAAGATCAACGAACCGCTGCTCCTGACCCACGGCGTCATCGACAACAACTCCGGGACCTTCCCCGTCCAGTCCGAGCGCATGTACCACGCCGTAAAGGGTCTGGGCGGCACCGTCCGCCTGGTGATGCTGCCCCACGAAAGCCACGGCTACCGGGCCCGTGAATCGGTCCTGCACACCGTGTGGGAGATGTTCGACTGGATGCGCCGTCACGTGAAGGAGCGGCAGCCAAACGCCCTGGTCCCCTAATGAACCGTCTCCCTGCGATGCCCCCGCGTTCCCGAGACGTTCCCGCGGGAACGCGCAGGCAGGGGGGGCTGAGGGAACCGCCGTCAGCCGAGCACGATCACTCGTCGTCGAGGCCGAGCACGAGACGGCTCAAAGCCGGATCGTCGTACTGCTTCGGCCATCTCTCTCCGTCCCCTTCGATTCCAAGCCGCCGGCGCGACACCTCAAGCTTGTCGAAGTCGATCCCGGTCGCTTCCGGTGCGTGCGCGACCTGGGGTAGGGGCTCGAGCTTGAGGTCCACGCGCATACCGCAGGCTTGGGCGAGGGCCGCCAGGGTTCGCAGCGTCATATCGCGGGATCCGCTGAGGATTTGCGTGACGTTGGGACGGCTCGTACCCAGCGCCTCAGCGACCTCCGCGCGCGTGCGCCCCTGCATCTCCATGGCTTCGGCGATTGCCTCCGTCGCCCAGAGGATCAAGCGTTCCTCCTCATACAGCCTGCGAGACTCAGGACTGGCCGCCTGCCGCTCGGCCCACCCCCGATTGTTCGTCTCACTCATTTTGCGTTCCTGTTCTATCAGACAACGGACGCTCGGCCCAACCCTGCTACCTGTCTCTCCTCTCCTGGATCCACCCCGCACCTCCTACCGGATCTGGACGATGGTCACGCCCGAGATGTCGAGGTCGGCCCAGCTTCGGTCGGCGGTGAGGGCCGGGAGACCGAGGCTGCATGCGGTGGCCAAGCATGCCCGGTCACCCAGTCCGAGGCCGTGACGCTGCGTTTGCGGGCGATAGGCGCCGCTGAGCAGCGCCGCCTGGCGGTCGAAGGGAATGATCTCGACCCCCAATCCCCGGACGACGCTCGCCACCGTCACGGAGGACAGACCGTCTTGCGAGAGACGCGCCGCGACCTCGGCCACGTTCACGGACGACATGGCGGCTCCTCGCTTGAGCGCGCGTTCGACGCGAACCGCCCCCGGTTCATTTAGCAGGGCCGCCAGGACGGCCGAGGCGTCAAGGACGGTCTCGGCCGGTTCATTCACGGGCAGCTTCGGCTCGCCGTTCCAGGATGAATTCATCGACGACGCTCCCGGAGCCCTTCCGGTGCCGGCGCACGATGGCCTGCAGCCGCGCGAGTGCGGCGCTGGGGGTACGCAGCCGGATCGTGTCGCCCTCCAAGGCCATGATCAGTTGCTGCCGGCCCCGAATGTCCAATGCCCGGCGAAAGCGGGCGGGAACCACCACGCGGCCGGCTTCGTCGATCGTCACGCGTTCGGTGTCGGGCACCGAATCCGGCGTGGAGTCCGGCGAAGCATCGGTCGGCGACTTCCGACTCTCTTTCTTCATGGTATACTCCGTGTTTCTGGTATATTTTACGAAGATACCATGCCGAGAACCTAAGCACGAGAGGTAGACTTTGTAACCCGTCCGCGGTGAGATTCCGCTGTTGCATGCCACACGCCGCTTTCGTCGATACGATAGGGACCGCCGCTCCGACCTCCCCAGCTTCGCTCCGACGATCAACGCGGGATCATCACCGTGCAGCGGAGCGTGGGAAGCGCCGCATCGAGGAGGCGCGACAGGGGCACGTCAACCGAACCAGGAAGGGCTCAGCGTGATCACACTCGAGGGGAAGACGGCCATCGTCACGGGGGCGGCGAAGGGGATCGGCGCCGCGTGCGCGCTCGCCTTCGCCCGTCACGGGGCGGATGTCGTGCTGGGGGACGTGCTGGAGGAGCGCTGCGCGGACACGGCCCGCCGCATCGCGGAGGAGACGGGGCGGGAAACCCTCGCCGTGCGCGCCGACGTGAGCCGGGAAGACGACTGCGCGGCCCTGCTCGACGCCTGCACGGAACGCTTCGGCCGCTGCGACATCCTGCTCAACAACGCGGGGATCGTCGCCGCGGGCTCGATTCTGGACGCCGAGGTCGAGGACTTCGACCGGGTGCTGGGCGTGAACCTGCGCGGGACCTTCCTCGTCTCCCGTCTCGTGGCGCGGGACATGGTCGCGCGCGGGGTGAAGGGGTCGATCATCCACATGTCGTCGACGAACGCGGTGGTGACAATTCCGAACCAGCTCGCCTACGCGGCCTCCAAGGGCGGGGTCATGCAGCTCACGAAGGTGATGGCCATCGCGCTCGCGCCGCACGACATCCGGGTCAACGCGATCGGGCCGGGGACGATCGTCACCGACATCCTCGACTCGGTGATCGCCGACGAGGAAGCGCGGCGCACGATCCTCTCCCGCACGCCGCTGGGACGGTTCGGGGACCCGGCCGAGATCGGGACGGTGGCCGTCTTCCTCGCGAGCGACTACGCCTCGTACCTCACCGGGGAGACGATCTACCCGGACGGCGGACGGCTGGCGCTGAACTACACGGTTCCGCTGCGCGAAGACGGGTGATGGGCGGACCAGTGCCCGACGCACGGCTCGCCATCGACATCGGCGGCACCTTCACGGACGTGGCGCTGGAGACCGGCGGACGCCTCGTCACGACGAAGGTGCTCACGACCGCCGCCGCGCCCGAACGGGGCGTTCTCGAGGGCGTGCACAAGGTGCTGGGGCTCGCGGACGTCCCACCCTCCGCCGTCCGGCTCGTCATCCACGGCACGACGCTGGCCACGAACGCGGTCATCGAGCGGCGGGGCGCGCGCACGGCGCTCATCGTGACGTCGGGGCACCGCGACGCGCTGGAGATGGCGCACGAGAACCGCTTCGAGCAGTACGACATCGGCGTCGACCGCCCTGCCCCGCTCGTCCCCCGCCGTCTCCGGCTCCCGGTGGAAGAGCGGGTCGACCACCGCGGCCGCGTCCTCATCCCGCTGGAGGAGGACTCCGTGCGGGCGCTCCTCCCGACGCTCGAGGCGGAGGAGGTGGAGTCCGTCGCGGTCGGGCTCATTCACGGCTACGCGAACCCGGCCCACGAGCGGCGGATCGGGGAAATCCTCGACGCGTGGAGGCCGGGCCTTCCGGTGACGCTGGCCTCGGACGTGTGTCCGGAGGTGCGGGAGTACGAGCGGCAGTCGACGGCGTGCGCGAACGCCTATGTCCAGCCGCTCATGGCCCGCTACCTGACGGGACTCGCGGCTTCGCTGCGCGAGTCGGGGCTCGCCTGCCCCTTCCTCCTCATGACTTCGGGCGGGGGCCTCACGACGCTAGAGACGGCGGTCGCCGCGCCCGTCCGCCTGGTGGAGTCCGGGCCGGCGGGGGGCGCCATCCTCGCCAGCCACCTCGCGCGGAGCCTCGACCTCGGAGACGTCCTCTCCTTCGACATGGGCGGAACGACGGCGAAGCTGTGCGTGATCGACGGCGGACGGCCGCTCCACTCGCGCACCTTCGAGGTCGCCCGCAGCTACCGCTTCAAGCAGGGGAGCGGGCTCCCAGTGCGGATTCCCGTGATCGAGATGGTGGAGATCGGGGCCGGGGGCGGGTCGATCGCCGGCGTGGACGACCTTGAGCGGATCCAGGTCGGGCCCGGGAGCGCCGGGTCGGAGCCGGGGCCGGCGGCGTACGGCCGCGGCGGGGACGAGCCCACGGTGACGGACGCCGATGTCGTCCTGGGGCGGATCGATCCGCAGCTTTTCGCCGGAGGCTCGATCTCCCTCGACCGGGGACGGGCGGCGGCCGCGATCGAATCCCGCGTGGGACGCGAACTGGGGCTCGACGCGAGGCTCGCCGCGCTCGGGATCAGCGAGATGGTGGACGAGAACATGTCCAACGCCGCGCGCACGCACGCGATCGAGTGGGGGAAGGGGGTGGCGGGACGCACGCTCATCGCCTTCGGCGGCTCCGCCCCCATCCACGCGGCGCGCCTGGCGGACAAGCTGGAGGTGGACCGCTTTCTGGTGCCTGCCGACGCCGGCGTGGGATCGGCCGTCGGCTTCCTCCTCGCCCCGATCTCCTATGAGGTCGTGCGCAGCCGTTACATGCGCCTGTCCGGGTTCGATCCCGCCGTCGTGCGGGAGGTGTTCGATGAAATGAGAGACGAGGCGGAGGCCGTGGTCTCGCGCGGGGCGCCGGGCGCAGCGACGAGCGAGAAGGCGCGCGCCTACATGCGCTACGTCGGGCAGGGGCACGAGATCGGCGTCGATCTCCCCGGCGACCTCGATGACGCGGCGGAGCTGCGCGACGCGTTCGACCGCAGCTACGAGACGGTGTACGGCCGCACGATTCCGGGACTCGACATCGAGGTGCTGAGCTGGACGCTCGTCGTGTCGGCGCCCGCTGCGGAGGGCGCTGCGAAGGCCACAGACGTTCCCGCGGGAACGTCACCCCGTGACCGGACCCCGCCCGTCGGGCAACTGGCCGAAGCGGACGTTCCCGCGGGAACGTCGGCCAAGGGGCGAGCCGCCGCGGGGGAACCGGAGCCCGAGCGGCGGACCGAGCTGTGGGACGGAACGGGCGCAGAGTCGATGACCGCTGCGGTTCACACGCGCGCCGCGCTCGCGGAGGGGATCCGCGTCGGAGGCCCGGCCCTGATCGCCGAGGACCAGACGACCACCGTGGTCCCGGACGGCTGGGCGGCGCGGGCCGTCGCCGGCGGCCACCTCCTCGTCGAGCGGAGGGCGGCGGAGCGGGGGGCAGCGGAGCGCGCGGCAGGCGCGGGGGGCGTGGCGGGCGCGGCGGGCACCGGCGCGCCAACCGGGATCGCCGCCCTCGAAGGGCAGATCATGTGGAGCCGGCTTCTGTCCGTGGTCGAGGAGCAGGCCCGGACGCTCGTCCGCACCGCCTTCTCGACGCCCGTGCGCGAGGCGGGCGACCTCTCCGCCGGCGTGTTCGACCTCTCCGGGCGCATGCTCGCGCAGGCCGTCACGGGCACGCCCGGGCACGTCAACGCGATGGCCGCCTCCGTCGGGTTCTTCCTCCGGGATTTCCCCGTGGACACACTGCACGAGGACGATGTCCTCGTCACGAACGATCCATGGGAGGGCACCGGACACCTCAACGACTTCACGGTGGTCACGCCGACCTTCCTGGACGGGCGCCCCGTCGCGCTGTTCGCGGCCACGAGCCACATCGCCGATGTCGGGGGCCGCGGCTTCGGGGCGGACGCGAACCAGGTGTTCGAGGAGGGGATCCGCCTTCCCATCGGCTACCTCATCCGGGGCGGACGGGTGGACGAGACGCTCATGCGGCTGGTGCGGGCGAACGTGCGGGACCCGGATGTCGCCCAGGGCGACCTCTACTCGCTGGCCGCCTGCAACCGCACGGGGTGCGAGCGGCTGGTGGCGATGATGTCGGAGTTCGGGATCGATTCGCTGGAGCCGCTGGCGGAGACGATCATCTCCACCTCCCGGCGGGCGATGCGGGAGCGGATCGGCGCGCTCCGCCCGGGGACGTACCGGAACCGGATGCGGATCGACGGCTACGACGAGGACCTCGACCTCGTGTGCGCGCTCACGGTCCTGCCCGATGGGACGATCACGATCGACTGGGACGGCACCTCGCCGATGTCGTCGCGCGGCATCAACGTCCCCGTGACCTATACGCGCGCCTACAGTTCGTTCGGCGTCCGCTGCATCGTCGGTTCCGAGGTCCCGAACAACGCGGGGTCGCTGGCGGCGATCGAAGTCTCCGCCCCGCCCGGCTCGCTGCTCAACGCGCCCCCTCCCGCCGCCGTTTCCGCGCGCCACGCGATCGGACAGATGCTGCCGGACGTCGTCCTCGGCTGCCTCGAACAGGCGCTGGAACCGGGAGCCGTCCCCGCGGAAGGCGCGTCGTGCCTCTGGAACCCCGTCATCATGGCCGGGCCGGGACTGACCGGCGCCTACCGGTACGGCGGCGCGGAGTTCGTCGTGAACCCCTTCCACGCCGGCGGCACGGGCGCCCGCCCCGGGAAGGACGGGCTCTCGGCGACGGCGTTTCCCTCCGGAGTCCGCAGCACGCCGATCGAAATCACCGAGACGGTCGCGCCGCTCATCTTCTGGCGGAAGGAGTACCTCCCCGACTCCGGCGGCCCCGGCGAGTTCCGCGGCGGCCTCGGCCAGGTGATGGAGATCTCGCACGCGGACGGCGAGGCGTTCGCCGTCTCGAAGATGTTCGAGCGGGTCCGCAACCCGGCCCGGGGACGCGACGGGGGCGGGGACGGGGCCGCGGGGCGAGTCCACGTGCCCGGCGTGGGCGAGTTCCGGCCCAAGGGCCGCGAGATCGTCCCGCCCGGCCGGCGCATCGTGCTGGAGACGCCGGGGGGCGGCGGCCTCGGCGACGCGGCACGGCGCCCGCCCGACCGGGTACGGGAAGACATCCTCGACGGCTACGTCTCCCCCGACCGGGCGGCCGGCGCGCGCGGAGGCGGAGAATGACCAGCTTGTCGTAACGACCGTAATAATGTACGGTATGGCTCATACCGTCCACTATCATGGCCGTTACGATGAAGAACAACATTCACGGCACGTTGCCGCTTCCGGTTCGACGACTCCTCCGCAAGCTCGGCTCCGACATCAGGGATGCCCGTCTCCGTCGCCGCATCCGTGCGGCGACGATGGCGGAACGGGCACTGATCAGCCGAACCACCCTCGGCAAGGTCGAGCGGGGTGATCCGGGCGTCTCGATGGGCAACTACGCGACCGTGCTTTTTGTCCTGGGGATGGAGGACGGCCTGGCGGAACTGGCCGACCGCAAGCGGGACGGGCTCGGGCTCGATCTGCTCGAGGAACGCCTGCCGCAACGCGTACGCGTCTCCACGCCCCGCTCGCGGCGTGAGCGCGGGGGCACCTGAGGCGACCCGCGTGGAACGCCAGATACTGGTCCATCTGGAGCTGAACGACGCGCCCCTCCTCGTCGGCAGGCTTTATTCAGCATCCTCATCTGTATGAGGACGGACGGGGCTGGCGGCTTTCCCCGGCGTACGACCTGAACCCGACCCCGGCAGAGGTCGGCCCCCGGGTCCTGCAGACGTACATCGACGAGTACGACGGCACCGCCTCGGTGGAACGCGCGCTGGCGACCGCGGAGTACTATGGTCTGGATCTCGACGACGCGAAGCGGATCGTGGGCCAGATCGGGCGGGTAGTGTCCGCCTGGCGCGACACCGCAACGGATCTCGGCGCTCCCCCGGAGGAGATCATGCGGATGGAGTCCGCCTTCGTTCACGAGGATCTGGACCAGGCGGCCGGTTACGGGACGTCTTCACGGTGAGCTGATGGTGGATCGGACACGGAGCGGGCGGACGCTGGCGGGCGTTGCGGCGGGCGTCGCGGCGGCGGTCGCCGGGTGCGGCGGCGGCAGCACCGACCCGGGGCCGGGGCCGGACCCCGCGCGGACGCCGGTGGCGACGGTCAGCGCCTTGGCGGGAGGCGTATCCGAGGGCCTGGACGCGATCGTGTCGGTCCGTCTCGATCCCCCGCCGGGCTCGCCCATCGCCGTCCGCTACACGCTGAGCGCGGACGGAGACCCGGCCACCGCGGACGCGGACACGGCGGACTATCGGACCGATGGTTCGGTGTCCGTTCCCGCCGGGACAAGCGTCGCGGAGGTCCGGATCGCGATCCGGGACGACGACGACATCGAACCCGCGCGCGAAGCCTTCCTCTTCAGCCTGGATGCGCCGGCCACGGGCGCGGGATACGCACTGGGAGCGACCACCTCGACTCTGGTGACGATCGCGGAGGGCGTCTGCGACCGAACTCCGGAGATCCGGGACGCCCTCGTCGTCCGGAGCCGCGCCGAGAGTTGCTCGGGCGTTACGACGGCGCACCTGGGGATCACGACGCTTAACCTCGCGGGCATCGCGATCCCCACCCTCAGGCCGGGCGATCTTTCAGGCCTGTACAACCTCCGGAACCTGGACCTCTCCGGCGTCGGCTTCACCGCGTTCCCGGTCGGCGTATTCGCCGATCTCACGAGCCTCGAGACACTGCGCCTGCGGAACAACGGCTTCGAGACGCTGCCCGCCAACGCGTTCGCGGGTCTCGGGCGCCTGAAGACGCTGGATCTCGGCGACAACGCACTCGCGACGCTCTCGGCAGACGCCTTCGCGGGACTCACGTCGCTCGAGACGCTGGAGGTGCGGTCCAACGCGCTCGCCACCCTGCCGGCGGGCGCGTTCGCGGAACTCGCGGGCCTGGAGCGGCTGCACCTGGGCGCCAACGCCTTCAAGACCCTGGGCAACGGCGTCTTCGCCGGACTCGACAACCTGAAGTGGCTCTACCTCGGCAACGGCCGGATCGGTGCGCTGGAGGCGGGCACGTTCGGCGGACTCTCCGCGCTCGAGAGCCTGCTGCTCCAGGACACCGGGCTCGAGACGCTTCCCGCCGGCGTCTTCGCGGGCCTCTCCAGCCTCCGCGAGTTGCGGCTGGACCGGAACTTGCTCGCGGCGCTGCCGGAGGGCGCGTTCGCAGACCTGTCCCGCCTGGAGTCGCTGCGTCTGTACGGCAACCGGCTCGCCGACCTGCCCGAGGGGCTGCTCTCGGGCCTCTCCGCGCTCCGCGTGCTGCGGCTGGACGGGAACCGCCTGGCCGCGCTGCCGGAGCGGGTGTTCGCCGGCCTGTCGAGTCTCGACACGCTCCTCCTGGCGGAGAACCCGGGGGCCCCGTTCGCGCTCGCCCTCGAGCTCCAGCGGACCGACAATCCGGATCCCGCCGCCACGGGTCCCGCCCGGATCGCGCTCGCCGTGGCCGAGGGGGCACCGTTCGCCATGCCGGTTCCGCTCTCCGCGCGGGGAGGCACGCTCTCGGCGGAGGTGGCGGGCCTCGAAGCGGGGAGCGAACGGAGCGCGGAGATCACGGTGACGGCGACCGAGGGCGGCCAGGACGAGGTCCAGGTGGTGGCGGGCCCGGCGCCCGCGGTCCCGCGACAGGTGACGGGCATCGAGATCGGGCTGGGCGACCCACTCATCCTCTTCGGGGAGGGGACGAACGCGCCGCCGGTGCCGGAGCGCGAAGTGGCGCCCCAGCGCCTGCAGTCCGGCGCCCACCCAACCACGTTCACGGCGTCGGACTACTTCCGGGACCCCGAGGGCGCCGCCGTGCGCATCTCGGCCGCCACAGTCGACGCCGGCGTGGCGACCGTGACCGCCGAAGATGGCGTCGTGACGCTCACCCCCGTCGCCGCGGGTTCCACGACCGTCACCCTCACGGCGACCGACCCGCCGGGCGCGACCGCGGAGCTTTCCTTCCCCGTGATCGTGAGAGAGGCGGCTTCACGGCCCTTCGACATCGACCTCATCCTCCTCGATGAGGTGACGGATTCCCAGGCCGAGGCCTTCGCCGACGCCGTCGATTCCTGGACGGCCATCCTGGCGGACACGGAACTGGCGGATGTCCCGCTCGGCCAGGATATGGCGCCCGGCTGCTGGGACATCACGACGGATCAGCGCATCGGCACCGTGGACGACATCGTGGTCGTGGCGTCCGTCCGGGAGATCGACGGCGAGGACGGCGTCCTGGCCCGGGCCGGTCCGTGCGTTGTCCGCGAAGAGTCCCGCTTGCCTGCCGTCGGCGCCCTCGAACTCGACGCGACGGACCTCGCCCGGCTCGAGGAGAGGGGGAACCTCAAGGATGTCGAGGAGGTGATCCTGCACGAGATCGGCCACGTCCTGGGGATCGGGACGGTGTGGGTCGACCACGGCCTGCTCCGGAACCCGTCCGTCCACAACACGGGAGCGGACACCCATTTCACGGGGCCTCTGGCCATCGCCGCGTTCGACGAGCGGGGCGGCGCGAACTACGACGACGGCGAGAAAGTCCCGGTCGAAAACGCATCGAGCCCGGGGGCGGCCGACTCCCACTGGCGGGAGTCCGTGCTGGGCCACGAGTTGATGACGCCCTTCCAGGCGGCGGGCGAGCGCGACCTCCTGAGCCTCATCACCGTCCAGTCGCTGGCGGACCTGGGGTACGACGTCAAGGTCGGGCTCGCCGAACTCTACCGGATCCCCGGATCCACGGGAGGCGCCCGCGCCACGCCCGAACGCCGAATCCCCTACGGCGACGACATCCTCCGCGGCCCCATCCGCGTCGTCGACCGCAACGGCCGCGTGGTCCGCATCATCCCCAACTGACGGATTGCACGTTGAGCATTGTGACCGTTTCTTCCCGGTATCGGATCGTGATTCCCAAGGCGGTGCGGGAAAGCCTGGGTCTCCGTCCGGGGCAGGAAGTGCAAGTCCTGGCTTTCGACGGGCGGGTCCAGTTGATTCCGCTCCAACCCATCGAGGCCGCTCGGGGATTCGTCCGCGGCATCGATACGACCGTTGACCGGGACCACGACCGGTCCCATATGGCGAGAAACCGGACCTGAGATGAGGCCACTCCACTACCTCGAAATACGGAACTTCAAGCAGTTCGGTGATACACAGCGCATCGAGCTGGATCATCCCACGGTCCTCATCGGCCCGAATAACTGCGGCAAGACGACGGCAATTCAAGCGATGGCGCTGTGGTCACAGGCCGTGAAGACCTGGTTCGAGCGCAAGGGCGAAGCTCCCCCCCGTAAGCGGACGGCGACAGCCCTCAACCGGCTGAGCATTGTCTCCGTACCTGTGCCGCGCACCCGACAGTTCTGGCACAACACGGTGGTCCGCACCGGCCGAACGAACATCATGATGGAAATCACACTTGGTGTTCTGCACGAAGGCGACGTTTGCCCCGTCACCATGAGTTTCCGCAATTCGGGTACTGAGCTGATCTACTGCACGCCGGACGAGAGCACACTCGAGAATCCCGGTGCCATCGCAACCGCCGCGGGAATCGACGTGCGGCTTCTGTACCCCATGTCCGGGATCGACATCGAGGAGCCGCTTCTTCAGCCGGGCCGGATCGATGTGCTGCTTGGCCAGGGACAGACGGCTCAGGTACTGCGCAACCTCTGCCTCATGGTGTATCATAGCGACTCCGACACCTGGGCACGCATCGCCCAGTTGATGCGTCGCCTGTTCGCGATCGAACTCGAGGATCCTGCCGAGACGGTGCGCGGTGGCATTGCTCTCCACTACCGGCAGGCCGGCCTCCGAGAACCACTTGAGGTCGCACTTGCCGGTCGTGGACTCCAGCAGATGCTCCTGATTCTCGCTTATGTTCACTCTCATCCACCCAGTGTCCTCCTCATCGACGAGCCCGACGCACACCTCGAGATCCTCCGCCAGAAGCAGGTCTACACGGTGCTCCGCGAGATCGCCGCCGAAAACGATTCGCAAGTGGTGATCGCCACGCATTCGGAGGTCGTGTACGGGGAGGCGCTCAACGACAATCTCACCCTCCTCCTCGAAGGTACGGCACACGACCTGGCTGCCCGGACGGATCTGCTCTCCGCTCTGAGGTACTACGGAACCGAACACTATGTCAGAGCCCGGCAGCGCGGTCACGTGCTTTATGTGGAAGGGCGGACGGACCTCGACATCCTTCGCGCGCTCGCGAGAAAGCTGCGACACTCGGTCGCGGAAGTTTGGGATGGCGGAGGCGGAATTAACACATACTACGAACAAGACAACCACCCGGAACCCGATCTGCTTTCAGAACTCGAGCGGGCGGAAGGCGCCTACGGAGAACAGCCGCAGAGGCACTTCGGGGCGATGCATGGGATGGTGCCCGGACTCAGAGGATTGTGGATTCGCGACAGTGACGGTCGAGAACGAGAGGATTCGAGGGAAGGTAATCTGACTATTGCCTTTTGGGGACGCTATGAGGTCGAGAACTACATCGTCACACCTGATATCCTGAGGCAGTTCGCCGAGAAAGCGCTTGCCGACGGAGATTCCGCCGAGGATCTGGACCCAGACGTTCGCGAGACCATAAACAGAGTTCTTGACGATCTCGTCCTGGAACGCGTCTTCAACGGGGAAGTGGAGGATTACTCCACCTGGCAAGCGCTCGAACCCGGAGCTGCGATGCTTCTCTGGGATGCCACGACACGCACGATCAAGCTGAGCGATTTCGCGGAAGAGTTCTTTCGTCGGGCCGGAGAACAGTTGGGCCTTCCGATTCTGCTCAGGAAGGGCGAGTTCCATCGCCTGGTTGCCCTTTGGGAGCCTTCCGCAATCCCGCGCGAAGTCCGGGGGAAGCTGGATCTCCTACTCGAACTCACGCAGCACGAGGACGGAGTCGAAGTGTGACTCGCCGCCGTCCCGGACGGACCGAAACGACTCCTCAAGCGGAGATTGACAAGTGACAAGATCTACATGGTCCGGTAAGGGGCTACGTCCTCGGCTCGCTGCCGCGGTCCTTAGTGTCTCGGGCGTACTCGTTACGGGGTGCGCGATGGATTCGCGGGGCGGCACCGCTGACGTGCCGATGCCCGCGGAGATCATCGGGTTCGCGCCCGGCGAGGACTACAAGCTCACGAACTACGACGGGATCAAGGCGTATTTCGAGGCGCTCGCGGCTTCCACCGATCGCATGCTGCTCGAGCAGATCGGGGAGAGCACGCGCGGCGAGCCCCTCTACCTTGCCGCGATCTCATCGCCGTCCAATCTCCGCCGCCTGGAACGGATCAAGGAGATCACGCGGACGCTGGCCTATGCCCGCGACCCGGAGGCGGGGTACGGATCCGTCCTCGACGAGGAGGAGGCGCGGGCGCTGGCGCGGGAAGGCGTCGCCGTCGTGTGGATCGACGGCGGACTGCACGCCACCGAGGTCGCCCACGGGCAGCTGATGCCGGAGATGGCGCACTACTTCGTCACGGACGAGTCTCCGGAGACCCGGCGCGTGCGCGAGAACGCGGTCGTCCTCCTGATGCCGAACATGAACCCGGACGGTCTGAATATCGTCGCCGACTGGTATATGTCGAACGTGGGCGGCGAGTTCGAGATGGCGCGCGTGCCGGAGCTCTATCATCACTATATCGGACACGACAACAATCGCGACTGGTATATGCTGACGCAGGTCGAGACGCGGGCCGTCACGCGGCAACTGTATCACAACTGGTTTCCGCAGATCGTTTATAACCAGCATCAGTCGAGCCCCTTCCCCGGCCGCATCTGGATGCCGCCCTTCGAGAACCCCGTGAACCCGCACCTCGATCCGCTCGTCGTGAGTTCCCTGAACCAGATGGGACATTCGATGCGGCGGCGTTTCGACGAGGAGGGGAAGCCGGGCGTCAACAGCGGCATCGTCTTCGATCTGTGGTGGAACGGTTCCATGAGGGGCGGACCCGACTATCACAACATGCTCGGGTTCCTGACGGAGACGGCGGGAGCGGGTTACGCGACGCCCCGCTGCTACGACGAGGACGAGATCCCGGACACCTTCGGCGCGCGCGCCGGGCACCTGCCCGCGAAGACGCCGTCGACGAACTACAACAACCCGTGGCTCGGCGGCTGCTGGCACCTGCGCGACGCCATGGACTACATGATGACGGCGGCGAAGGCCGTGGCGGACATGGGAGCGAAGCTCAAGGAGGAATACCTCTTCAACCATTACCTCATGGGCCGGCGCCAGATCGAGCGCGGCAACGCGGCCGAGGGCGGCCCGTTCGCCTACGTGCTCGACCCCCGGGCCTCGCACGATCCGGGAGCGGTCGTCGAGTTCATGGGCCTGATGTCGCGGTCCGGGATCGAGTTCCTGCGCGCCTCGGAGCCGTTCTCCGTGGCGGGGCCGGAGGGAGATCTCGCCTTCCCCGCCGGGTCGTACGTGATTCCACCCCAGGCCTTCCGGCCCTACGTGGTCGACCTCATGGAGCCCAAGGAATATCCCGACCGGCGCCAGTATCCCGGCGGACCGCCGGAGCCGCCGTACGACATGACTGGCTACGAACTCCGCTTCCAGATGGGGCTGGCGGTCGTGAACGTGGACGAACCGTTCGACATGCCGCCGGGCGAGTGGGGCGAGGTCTCGACCGACATCGGCGAGGTGCGCGGCGAGGGGGCGGCCGGGTTCGCCGTGCACGGCAACGCCACCGCGATCTACCGCGGGCTGTCCGCCGCGGGCGGCGAGTCCGGCGCAGGCGGGGATCCGGGCGAAGGCGGGGGCGCGAACGAAGCCCCGGAGCGCTTCCGGACCGTGCAGGCGCTCGCGACGCCGGACGGCGACATCCCCGCCGGATCGTACTGGCTGCCCGACCTGTCCGCCGATGAGGCCCGCGCGCTCGCCGCCGACCACGGACTCACGCTCACGGGGGTCGCCTCCCCGCCCTCTCCCGGCGCCGCCGCCGAGGCACGAGCGCCGCGCGTGGCGATCTACCGCTCGTGGCAGGCCCCCATGCCCGAGGGCTGGACGCGCTGGGTGCTCGACGAGTACGGCTTCGAGTGGGAGAACGTGTGGGACGAGGACGTGCGGAGCGGCGACCTGTCGCGCTTCGACGTCATCCTCCTCCCCTCGCAGGCCGGGGGCGGGATCGCGAGCGGGAACCTGCCGGGCACCATGCCGGACGAGTACACGGGCGGCCTCGGCGAAGCGGGCGCCGCCGCGCTCCGCGCCTTCGTCGAGGGCGGGGGTTGGCTCGTCGCCTCCGACCAGGCGGTCGACTACGCGATCGAGACCTTCGGACTCCCCTTCCGGAACCGGGCGCGGGGGCTCTCATCGCAGGAGTTCTTCATCCCGGGATCCGTGATCCGGCTCCGCGTCGACCCCTCGCACCCGCTCGGCTACGGGATGGACGAGGAGGCGGTGGCCCTCTTCTCCCGCAGCCAGGTGCTGGAGCGGACGGGCGGCGGGACGGCGGGCAACATCGGCCGGGTCTCGACTCCGGTGTGCTACGCCGACGCGGACTTTCTCGTGAGCGGCTGGACGCTGGGCGGCGAGGAGGTGCTCGCCGGCTACCCGGCCGCCGCGCAGGTCGGGGTCGGCGCGGGCCAGGTCGTGCTGTTCGCCTTCCGGCCCCACTTCCGCGGCCAGCCGCGCAACACGTTCAAGCTCCTGTTCAACGCGCTCGCCGCTTCCGCGACCGAGGGACTCCCTCCGAGCCCCGGGCTGAACTGCCGCTAGAACGTCGCGGGGCCGCCGTCGCCGGACCGTTGCCGGGCGGGCGCCGTGCGGGTTAGCGTCAAACGCGCCGAGCGGCTCGGGGGTTGAAGGCGTGGGGGCGTAGGTGGGGCGTAGGCGTGGCGACTGCGTTTCGCGAGGAGGTCTCAACTTGAAGCTGACCGTACTCACCGCCGCCGTGGTGCTTGCCGCCGGAGTCGCGGGACCCGGCGCCAGCAGCGCCGCAGCCCAGGAGCAGCGCGCTACGGAACGTGACGCCGCCGCGGCCGAGCGGTGGCGCTCGTGGCGGGACTACAACCGCTACCCCGGCCCCATCCCCACGCCCGAGGACTGGGAGCCCCCCGCGGGCCCCATCCGGATCGGCCTCCAGGCCGGACACTGGCTCGCCGCCGAAGCCCCGCCGGAACTCCGCCGTATCCGCTACAACGGCACGCGGTGGCGCGAAACCGCCGAGTGGGAGGCGAACCTCGTCATCGCCCGGCTGGCGGCCGAGGAACTCGAGGCGCTGGGCTACGAGGTCGACATCCTCCCCGCCGTCGTGCCCCCCGGCTACCGGGCGCACCTCTTCATCTCGATCCACGCGGACGGGAGCGACAGCCCCGCCGCATCGGGATACCGCATCGCCTCCCCGCGGCGCGACGCCACGGGACGGGCCGAGGATGCGGCGCGCGCGCTGCGCGAGGCGTACGGCGCCGCGACCGGCCTGAGGGAACTTCCGGTCGCGACCCGTCGCATGCGGAACTACTACGCCTTCAACTACCGCCGGTACGAGCACGCCCTCCACCCGATGACGATCGCCCTGATCATCGAGACGGGGTTCATGACCAGCGCACGGGACCGCGAGATCATCCTCGGGGCGCCCGAGCGGGCCGCGCGCGGGATCGTCGAGGGAATCAAGGCGTTCTCGGTCACGGCACTGCCGGCCGCGCCGACCCCGGGCCGAGAGGACGGTTAGGCGGCCGCGCCGCGGATTCGGGTCACCCTCCCACGCGAACGCCGAAGCCGGCCAACGCGGACAGGTTGCGCGCCTTGGCTCCGTCGGACGCGGGGTCCCAGTAGAGGTTGCGGATGCCGTAGTGGTAGCGGCCTTCGAGCGTCACGAACCAGGCGCCGGCCGTCGCCACCTCGATGGCCGCGCCGACGATCAGACCCACGTCCGCGACGCCGCGCAGTTGGAAGCGGCCCTCGCAGCTGTTGCTCTCCTCGAACTGCGCCACGCCGCCCTCCAGACGGCAGCCGACCTCGTGGCCCCAGTACGCGCCCGCCAGGAGGATCGGGCGCAGACGCGCGGCCGACGGCGTCGGCCGAAACCTGAGGAGGATGGGGAAATCCAGGTAGGACATCCTCGTCCGCGAGCCGTCCTGGTGCAGCCCCGAGGTCGAGAATCCCCGTTCCATATAGAGCACTTCGAGTTGGACCGTCGAGCGCTCCGACAGGGGCAGGGTCACGAACCCGCCACCCGCCTTTCGCATGAGCGCTTCCGAGGTGAACTGGTCGATGAAGGCGGCGTCCGCCCAGGTCACCCCTCCCTTGATTCCGAACGCGGTTTGCGCCGCCGCGGATCCGTGATCCAGCAGAGCCGTGACGGCCGCGAACGCCGCAAACCACCGGATCGCTCTCACATCCCGCTCCTTGTCTCGCTTGCCCGCCCGCCTCGGTGCGCCCCCGGCACGGCTCCGTGCGTCCGCCGGCGCGGCGTACGCCGACAAGCTGCGTCGGCCGAGCCCGTTCCGCCATCATCCGTCCCGCCATCGTTCATCTTTCCATCGCCCGCCGATGGCCCACAGATTCACGCCGCCATGAACAGCGAACGCAGGTACGGAGAAGACGAAGTACGGCAGATCTTCGCACGCGCCGCCGAGGCGGCCGAGGAGGAGCGCGCCCGTCTGCCCTCTCGCGTGGACGGCGGACTGACGCTCGGCGAACTCCAGGCCGTGGGTCTCGAGGTCGGGCTCCCCGAGGAGCGCGTCGCGGCGGCCGCCGCCGAACTCGATACGCCCCCGCGGGTCGTACCGCCGCGAAGACTGCTCGGCGTTCCGATTTCCGCCGGCCGGATCGTCCAACTCCCCCGGGAGCTGACGGATCGCGAGTGGCAATTCCTCGTCGCCGAACTGCGGGCCACGTTCGACGCGAAGGGCGAGGTCACGGCCGAGGGCGGGATTCGCGAATGGAGCAACGGGAACCTGCACGCGGTCCTCGAGCAGACCGAGGCGGGCCACCGCCTTCGGCTGGGCACACGCAAGGGCGACGCGCTCGAAACCACCTTCGTCGGCGCCATGTTCTCGGTCATGGCGGTGATCGTCGCCTTCATCATGGTCGCGGACGGCAGAGCGGACGCGGCGCTGATGGTCCCTGCGCTGATGGGGTTCGGCGGGGGCGGCGTGCTGGTCGCCAACGCCCTCCGGCTGCCCCGGTGGGCGGGCGAGCGCGAGCGGCAGATGGAGCACATCGCGGCCTGGACGCAGAGCCTGCTCGCAGCCGCTCCGCCGGGCGCGGAGGAGGCGTAGGATGCGGAGGATGCCCAGGATGTGGAGGATCCTCGTCCTCGCGGCGATCGGGCTGTTGGCGGTGCCGGCCGGAGTTCTCGCACAGGGCGGGCTGGAGGTCGTCGTGCGGAACGCCGACACCGGGGCGGGTCTGCCGCGGGCGCAGGTCGTGCTGCCGGGACTCGGCTACGGGGGGATCACCGATGTCGAGGGCCGCTTCCGCATGCCGGACCTTCCCTCCGGCGGCATCGCGGTCGAAGTGCGGCTTCTCGGCTACGCGATCGCGCGGCGGGAAGCCACCGTCGTGGACGATTCCGTCGTCGTGCTCGAGGTCCCCCTGACTCCGACCGTGATCTCCGTAGCCGGCCTCGTCGCCGTCGGCAGCCGGTCGCGACCCCGGACCGCCACGGAATCGATGGTCCCCATCGACGCGCTCGCCCCCTCGGAGTTGCTCGACCAGGGGGACACGGACATCGACGATCTTCTGCGAGCGACGATCCCCTCCTACAACGTCAACCCGCAGGCCGTCGGAGACGCGGCGAGGATCATCCGGCCCGCGAACCTCCGGGGCCTGGCCCCCGACCATACGCTCGTGCTCGTGAACGGGAAGCGGCGGCACCGGGCGGCGGTCATCACGTGGATCGGCAACGGCGTCGCCGACGGCGCGCAGGGCCCGGATATCTCGACCATCCCGGCCATCGCCCTCCGCCAGGTGGAGGTGCTGCGGGACGGCGCCTCGGCCCAGTACGGCTCCGACGCCATCGCCGGCGTCATGAACTTCCATCTCAAGGACGCCCGGTCGGGCGGCGCGCTCGAAGTGCGCGGAGGCGGCTTCGCCGACGGGGGCGGCGAGGGCTACACGATGTCCGGCAACACGGGACTGCCGCTCGGCGCGACCGGCTTCGCCAACCTGAGCGCCGAGTACGGACACTCGAACTCGAGCAGCCGCAGCGTGCAGCGGGCGGACGCCGCGCTCCTCGTCTCCCGCGGGAACGCGCACGTCCGCGACCCGGCCCAGATCTGGGGCGCGCCGAAGATCGAGGACGACCTCAAGCTGTGGGGCAACTTCGGCTACTTCCTCGGCAGCGGCACCAAGGCCTACGCGCACGCGAACCATGCGAGCCAGCGCGTGACCGGGGGCTTCTTCTACCGCAACCCGAACACGCGGAGCGGCGTGTTCAGCCTCGACGCCGGCGAGACGCTCCTCATCGGCGACCTGCTCGACGCCGAGGACGGGGTCCTCGACGGTTCCGCCGGCTGCCCCGTCGTCCGGGTCACCGATGGGCTGCCGGACCCGGCCGCCCTCCAGCACGTCCTCGCGGATCCGAACTGCTTCACCTTCCAGGAGCTGTTCCCGGGTGGTTTCACGCCGCAGTTCGGGGGAGATGTGACCGACGCCTCGCTCGTCGCGGGCGTGGAGGGCCAGATCGGGCGCCTGAACTGGGACGTGAGCGGGAACTACGGCCGGCACGAAGTGGACTTCTTCATCTTCAACACGGTCAACGCCTCGCTGGGCCCGGCCACGCCCACCGAGTTCGATCCGGGACTCTACCGGCAGGTGGACGTCAACCTGAACGTCGACGCGGCGTACGCCGTGAGCGACCTGCTCGACCTGGCGGCCGGGGTCGAGTGGCGCGACGAGCACTTCACGGTCGGACTCGGCGAGGACGAATCGTGGACGCTGGGCCGCCTCGCACCGCAGGGGTTCAGCGCGGGCTCCAACGGCTTTCCCGGCTTCAGCCCCATCGCGGCCGGCGACTGGCACCGCACGAACACCGCCTTCTATGCGGACGCCGAACTGCGGGACTACCGCGACGACCGCTGGACGCTCGGCGCCGCCCTCCGCTTCGAAGACTTCGAGGACTTCGGATCGACGCTGAACGGCAAGCTCGCGGGGCGGTACGCGCTCACCGACGCCCTCGCCCTGCGCGGCAGCCTCAGCTCCGGCTTCCGCGCGCCCACTCCCGGCCAGCAGAACGCCTTCAACGTCTCCACCATCTTCGACCGCAACCTCGGGGACCTGGTGAACAGCGGGACGATCCCCTCCACCTCCAGAGTCGCGGAGCTGCGGGGCGGGGTGCAGCTCGATGCCGAGAAGTCCCGCAACTTCGCGGCCGGAGCCGTGCTGGAGCGCGGCGATTTCCTGCTCACGGCGGACTACTTCCGCGTGGCCCTGTCCGACCGCATCGCGCTCACGCAGCGCTTCAATCTCACGCCCGACGAACAGACGAGACTCGTCGAGGAGGGCATCGTGAGCGCGCGCAACCTGCAGGAGTTCCGCTTCTTCACGAACGACTTCAGCACGCGCACGCAGGGTCTCGACGTCGTCGCCACGTACGCGCCCGCGACGCTGGCCGGCGGGACGGCGCTGAGCCTCGCCTTCAACCACACGCAGACGAAGGTCACCGAGTTCGATCCGACGAAGCTGGACGACACCCGCATTCGCCAGCTCGAGGGGGGGCTTCCCGGCACGCGCTGGATTCTCACGGGGAAACACGCGCTCGGCCCGCTAAACCTCCTGGGGCGCGTGAGCTACTACGCCGGCTGGTTCGATTCACGGGACGATGTCTCGTATCCCGGCGCCCATCTCGTCGACCTCGAGGCCTCGTGGTCGATCGGCGACGCGCTCACCGTCACCGCGGGGGGGCAGAACGCGCTGAACCGGTATCCGGCGGAGAATCCCGGCGCCACGTTCTCCGGCAACCGCTACGGCCCCGGATCCCCCTTCGGCTCCAACGGCGGCTTCTACTACGTCCGTCTCGCGTATCGCTGGAACTAGTGACCGGGGTGGGGGTCGAACCCACGACCTGCGGATTAAAAGTCCGTTGCTCTACCAACTGAGCTACCCGGCCGGGAAGCGGGGCGGACCCGACGGGGCCTCCGCCCGGCGCGGCTCAAGTTAACACCGGCGCCGACGCCGTACACCTTTCGCGGTCACCTCGCGGTCAGCCCGGGGGACGCGGCAGTCCGCGGAGAATCCGCAGGCCGGAACTGTCGGCCGCCAGTTCCGCGGGGAGCCCGCCGGCCGCGTTGCGGAGGATGCTCCGCACCTGCCCGGTGGCGCGATCGATCGCCATCATCGCCCGCGCGCCCGCCTCCCGGCCCACCGTTGTCACGCCCTCCGGCCCGCTGAGTTCCAGCCGGTCCAGCGCCTCCGTCCAGGCAGGATCGAAGGGAATCGAGTACGAAAACCCCTTGCTCCCATCCGAGATCTCGCCCGGCGTGAAGCGGATCGAGAACAGCGTCTCCCCCTCGCCGTCGAGCCCCCGCACCCGGTAGTCACCCGACGCCCCCGGACTGCGGACCCTGCCCTCGTACGCAAAGGCGGGCTCGAGCACGAGTTCCCCGTCCGCCCGGATCCCTCCCCAAATCATGAGCACCGTCGACGCCTCCGGCTCACCAGACGGGTCCTGGCCCGCCGCGGGCGCCGCCGCCAGAAGGGCCGTTGACGCGACCGCCGCCGCGGTCGCGAGGAAGCGGGTCTGCGGCGCAACCCGCCGCCGGTGCGTTTCCAATCTGTTCATGGTGGCGTACTACCCGCGATCCCCCGGTAGTGCTCCTTCGTTGATCCTCCGTTGATCCTCCTCTCCATCATGCTGCCTGAACACTCAACGTGAGGCAACGCTTCGGCCGACCCGTCGTCTGCGCCCCGGCCCCTGCCTTGCCAATAGTATGGATGATAAAATATGATTTTCCGTTGTCAGTATTCATACCTCGAATCGTCGAGCCTGGAACATGCGCATATCGGAGCGGGGGCAGATCACGATCCCCAAGAAGCTGAGAGACCGTTTCGGCATGAATCACAACGTCGAAGTCGAACTCGTTCCAACGGAAGGGGGCCTTCTCATTCGAAAGCGAACGGCCGCCGGGCACCCGGTGGACCGGGTGTACGGCATCCTGGGGACGGGTGGGAACACGGACGACTACATCGAGGCGATTCGGGGTCGATGATCACGGCGGTGGATACGAGCGTCCTGCTCGACATCTTCCTTCCGGACGAACGTCACGGCCGCACCTCGCGCGAGTGGCTGGTGGAGGCATATGACGCCGGGGCGATCATCGTCTCTCACGTCGTGTACGCCGAGTTGGCCCCCGCGTTCCCGGACCGGGAGGCGCTGGACCGGGCGCTGCGCGAGGTCAACGTCGTCGTTTCTCCGATCGATGCGGGCATGGCCCACGATGCGGGGCGCCGCTGGGGACGATACCGCCAATCCGGAGGGGCCCGGGACCGCATCATCACGGACTTTCTGATCGGCGCCCACGCCGTGGCCGCCGCCGACCGCTTTCTCACCCGCGACCGTGGCTTTTTTTCCAGCTACTTCCCCGAACTCGAACGCGGCGACTGAACCGCGTTCCCGCGGGAACGTCTCGTCCGGTGGGGACGCTACCGGGCGCGGCGGGAGAGCCAGGCGCCGTAGAGGAGGGCGCGGTAGTAGCGCCAGGCGTCCTCGAAGCCGGCGCCGGCCAGCAGTTCGAGGATGCGGGCCTCGGAAGCCCAGTGGATGCCCTCGTCGATCTTCGCCCGGAACGCGGCCCGTTCCGCCTCTCCCATCCCCTGGATCTCCCAGTACCGGGCCCAGGCGGCGAAGAGTTCGTCGAAGCGGGGGCCGTTCCGGTCTCCGTGGAGTTCGAACAGGAGGAAGGGGGCGCCGGGCGCGAGGCGGCGGGCGATGTCGCGCAGGAGCGCCTGCTTCGCGCCGTCGTCCGGGAGGAAGTGCATGACGTTGAAGCAGGTCGCGGCGTCGAAGCCGTCCTCGTCGAGGTCGGAGACGTGCCCGTGCACGAGACGGACGCCGTCTCCCACGCCGGCCTCCCCCGTCCGGTCCCTGGCGATGTCGATCATCTGGCGCGACGGATCGACGCCGGTCAGCCGCCAGCCGGGCTGCGCCGCCTTGAAGGTGACCAGCTCGATGCCGGTTCCGGCCCCGACGACCAGCACCCGCGGACTCGGGCCCCGGCGTCCCTCCAGGCGTCCCTCCAAGCGTCCCTCGAGGAGCGCGAGCGCCTGCCGGAACGAGCTCCGGTAGCCGGGTATCACCGTGCGGGCGATGTACTCGTAGTCGCCGCCGTACGCGCCGTCGAAGTCGAATGGGGCCTCGTCGAATGGGGCCTCGTTGCCGGGTGTACTCATGGGCACAAGAAACCCGCCGCCCGGGATTCGTTCAAGTGTGCCGTCGTGGGCGGGCGGGTGTGACGTCGCGGCCGCGCGGGGCGTGAACCCGACACGAGGTCGCGACTCGTAGGGAGAAGGGTCGCGGCCCGCATGGCAAGGGTCGCGGACGTATTGAGATTCAGATTGCCGAAAGGCACGATGGTATAGATGAAAACGAAGAGATTGGCCGCCCGCGCGCTGGTCGCGGCGCTGGCCGCATTGCCCCTCCTCGCCGGTTGCGGCGCTGCCGGAACGGGGAGCGATCCGGGCGTGGCCGGCCGGCCCGCCGCCGCAATGGCGCACATCGGGCCGGAAAAGAAGATCCGCGGCGTCTCCTTCTCCGCCCCGCGGCGCGAGATGGCGCCGGATGCCCTCGTCCGCGCCTCGCTGACGGGAGCCAACTGGGTCGCCGTCGTCCCCTACGCCTTCGTCGACCCCGCCCAGCCGCGCGTCGCGTTCGACCGCGAACGCCAGTTCTGGGGAGAGAGGACGGAGGGGGTCGCGAAGACCATCGAGTACGCGAGGGAGAGCCGGCTCTCCGTCCTCCTCAAGCCGCACCTCTGGGTGCGCGGACAGGGCTGGCCGGGCGAGTTCGAGCCCGACACGGAGGAGGACTGGGAGATGTTCCTCTCGGGATACCGGGAGTACATCCTCCGGTTCGCGCACGTCGCCGACTCGCTGGACGTGGAGATGTTCAGCGTGGGCACGGAGGTCGATCTCGTGGCGCTCGCGCGGCCGGACTACTGGCGATCGCTCATCGAGGAGGTGCGGGCGATCTACGGCGGGCGCCTCACCTACGCGGCGAACTGGGACAAGTACGCCCGGATCGAGTTCTGGGACGCGCTCGACCTCGTGGGCGTGGACGCCTACTTCCCGCTCGCCGACGACGCCACGCCGGACGTGGAGACGCTGGTCGAGGCGTGGGAGCCCTGGAGCGAGGAGTTGCGCGAGGTCGCCGTCGCCACGGGCAAGCCGATCCTCTTCGCCGAGTACGGGTATCGCAGCGTCGACGGCGCGGCGGGCCGCCAGTGGGAGTTGCCGGAGGGACGCCGCGCGCGGGGCGTGCCGGCGAACTACGAGGCGCAGTCCGGGGCCTACGAGGCGCTCTTCCGCGTGTGGTGGGACCGACCCTGGTTCGCGGGTGGATTCGCGTGGAAGTGGTACGCCGGATCTCCGGCCGGGGAGTGGATCGCGACCGACTACTCGCCGCAGGGGAAGCCGGCCGAGACGGTCATGGCCACCTGGTACGGCGGCGATGCGAGCCCGGGCACGCCGCCGGTTCTCACACCTCTGGGTCTCGCCGAGGATCTCGCTGAGGATCTCGCCGCGGATCGGATGTCGGGGCAGGGGCCGGGTCCGGCGCCGGAGTGAACTCCAGTTCGGTCTGAAGGACCCCCTGGAAGGTGATCCGGTGGTGCGGGGTCGGGCCGTGCCGGCGGATCGCTTCCATGTGCTCGCGGGTCCGGTACCCCTTGTTGGACGCCCAGCCGTAGAGCGGGTATCGCGCGTCGAGCCGCCGCATCAGGCGGTCGCGCGTGACCTTCGCGAGGATCGAGGCGCAGGCGATGGAATGCGAGGCCCGGTCTCCCCCGACGATCGAGCGGTGCTCGCCGAGTTCCGGGACCGGGTTGCCGTCCACGAGGACGAGTTCGGCCGGGAGCGCGAGACGGTCGAGCGCGCGGCGCATGGCCACGATCGTCGCGGCGCGGACGTTGAGGCGTTCGATCTCGCGGGTGGAGGCGGCGGCGACGCGCCAGGCGAGACTCTCGGCGCGGATGCGGCGGGCGAGTTTCTCGCGGCGGGAGGGTGAGACCTGCTTGCTGTCCGTGCAGCCCTCGAACCGCTGTCCCGGGTGGAGCGCCACGGCACCCACCATCACGGGACCCGCCACCGGACCCAGCCCGGCCTCGTCGATCCCGACCACGACGCGGAGGCCGGCAGCCCAGCCCTCCTCCTCGTAGTCGAGCGGCGCCGTGGCCGGCGCTTCCGGAGACGCCCCTGGAGCCGCTTCCGGAGCGGGCGTCGCCGGTGTCAGCTCTCCTGCTTCTTGTCGAGCCACCACTTTCGCTCTGGCACCCGGGCCCGCTTGCCGCGGCGGTTGCGCAGATAGTAGAGCTTGGCCCGCCGGACATCGCCGCGCCGAACGACCTCGAGCCCCACGATCCACGGGGAGTGGAGGGGGAAGATCCGCTCGACGCCGACGCCGCCGGAGATGCGCCGCAGGGTGAAGGTCGCGTTGACCCCCGCCCCGCGACGACCGATGCAGACGCCCTCGAACGGCTGCACGCGCTCCTTCTGCCCTTCCTTCACGCGTACGCGAACGCGCACCGTGTCCCCCGGCGCGAAGGCCGGGAGGTCCGTGCGCTTATATCCCTCCTCGATACCGGCGATTCTGGGATCCATCGTTCGTCTATCCTTGTTCGCTGCGTCTCCATGTGCGTTTCCGGCGGACGCAACCATCTGTTGTCACGGGAGGGTGGCGGCGATGTGACGATGGGTACGGCCACAGCCCTTCAGTATATCAGTCGGCGGCGTCGAGGTCGAGGAGGTCGGGACGGCGGCGGCGTGTCGCCGCATCGGCCCGCGCGGCACGCCAGCGTTCGATGCGGGCGTGATCACCCGACCGGAGCACGTCCGGCGCCGGTCGGCCGCCGTGCTCGGCGGGCCGCGTGTAGGCGGGGGCGGAGAGGCGCCCCTCGTAGAACGAGTCGGAGGAGGCCGAATCGTGATCGCCGAGCGCTCCGGGCAGGAGGCGCACCACGGCGTCGATGACGACGAGCGCGGCCGGCTCGCCCCCGCTGAGGACGTAGTCGCCGATCGAGACCTCCTCGTCCACCCAGGCGTCGACGACCCGCTCGTCGATCCCCTTGTAGCGCCCGCACAGCAGCGTGAGGTCGGACTCGAGCGCGAAGCGCACCGCCGTCTCGTGGTCGAACGGCCGCCCGCGCGGGGAGAGCGAGATCACGCGCCCCGGGCGGTCCAGCGCGGCGAGCGCGGCGTCGAAGGGCTCGGGCTTCATCACCATCCCGCCCCCGCCTCCGAACGGCTCGTCGTCCGTCGTCCGGTGGCGGTCCGTGGCGTACGCGCGCACGTCGATGAGCCGGTAGTCGACGAGCCCCGCCTCGCGGGCGCGGCCCGGGATCGAGAGGCCGAGCGGGCCCTTCAGGTAGTCGGGGAAGATCGTGAGGACGTTGATTCGCATGGGACCGTTCCCGTCAGATGCGTCAGCTGCGTCAGATGTCGAGCAGGCCGTCGGGGAGCTTCATGCGGACCTCGCCGGCCTCCAAGTCCAGTTCCACGACGAGGTCCGCCTCGAACGGGACGAGCCGCTCGCGGCCGTCGACGTCGAGCGCGAGGAGCGGCGCGCCGGGTTGATCGTACACCTCCCGGATCACTCCGATCGTCGTGTCCTCCTCGCAGACCGACATGCCGATCAGATCGTGCAGCAGGTAGCCCCCGTCCGGCAGCTCCGGAAGCTCTTCGCGGGGGACGGCCAGGCGCGCGCCGCGGAGCCCCTCGGCCGCGGTGCGGTCCGCCACCTCGCGGACCTCGACGAGCCACCGCCCGCCGTGGAGCCGCGCCGTCTCCAGCGTGAGCGCGCGGGGCGGTGGCGCGCCGCCTGTGTCGGCATGCCCGCTCGTGGCCGTGCGCGTACCCTTGTCCGTGCGCGCGTCGATGAGATGGAGCCGGCGACCCGCTTGAAAGAGCGCCTCGGCGTGGTCGGTCTCGGCTTCCAGAAGCAGCCCGCCGCGGATCCCGTGCGGCCGGGCGATGCGGGCCACGATCACGGGCGCGTCAGACATGGTGGACGCGAGGCTAGTCGGCGTCGGCTTTCGCCGCGTCGTCGGCGCCGTCCGCCGCGTCGCCGGCGTCGTCCGCGTCGCCGGCGTCGTCGGCCGCTTCGGCTGTGGCTTCGGCCGCGTCAGCAGGAGCGTTGTCGGCCCCAGCGGCCGCCTCGGCCTCTGCCGTCGCCTCCGCCTCAGGCGCCGCCTCAGCGTCGGGCGCTGCCTCCGCTTCCGCAGCCGTTTCCGCCTCGGGGGCCGCCTCGGCTTCCGGCGCCGGCTCGGTCGGGGCGGCCTTCTCGGCGGCGGGCTGCTCCGGCTCGGGTTCCGGCGGGGCCTCGGCGCTCGGCTTCGGACGCTGCGAGGTGCCGCGCTGTCCCGGCGGCGGACCGATCTCGATGATCGCCGTCTCGAGCGACCCCGGATCCACGCCGTCGTGGAACTGCTTCCAGACGCCCGTCTTCCGCAGGAGCGAGCGCACCGTGTCCGTCGGCTGCGCGCCCTCGTTGAGCCAGTGCAGCGTGCGCGCGGCGTTGATCCGCACGAGCGACGGCTGCGTGCGCGGGTTGTAGAGCCCGAGGCGCTCGATCGACGCGCCCGCCGTCCCCTCCCGCGAATCCGTCACGATGATGCGGAACGAGGCCGCCTTCTTCGCCCCACGCCGCTTGAGCCTGATTGTCGTCGCCATTCAGTTCTCCGATTGTCTCCCTGATCTGCCCGGAACCGTCCGCGGTCCGGCTTCTATCCCAATCCCCGGCCCAGCCGGCCGAGGCCGCCGGGACCTCCCGGCATCATCCCGGGCATGAGCTTGCCCATCTGTTTCATCATCTTCCGCATTTCGCGGAACTGCTTGAGGAGCCGGTTCACCTCGTGCACCGGCCGCCCCGATCCCTTCGCGATCCGCGCCCGGCGCGACCCGTTCAGGATCTCCGGCCGCCTCCGCTCCTCCGGCGTCATCGAGAGGATGATCGCCTCCAGGTGTCTCACCCGCCTGGGGTCGACGTCCGCCTGGTCCAGCATGCGCGCGTCGACGCCCGGCATCATCTTCAGCAACCCCTTCAGGGGTCCCATCTTCTGGATCTGCTGGATCGACGTCAGGAAGTCCGCCAGATCGAACTCCCCCTTCCCCGCCAGCATCTTCTTCTGCAACCGCTCGGTCTCGCCGAGGTCGACCGTCTGCTGCGCGCGCTCCACGAGGCCGACGATGTCCCCCATCTGGAGGATCCGGCCGGCCATGCGCTCCGGGTCGAAGACCGTGAGGTCCTCGGGCCGCTCGCCCGTTCCGACGAATCGGATCGGCACGCCGAGCACGCTGTAGATCGAGAGCGCCGCGCCCCCGCGGGCGTCCCCGTCCATCTTCGTGAGGACGATCCCCGTCAGCCCCACCGCGCCGTGGAATCCCTCGGCGATCCGCACCGCCTCCTGCCCGGTCATCCCATCCGCCACGAGCAGGATCTGCTGCGGCTCCACGGCCGCCTTCACGCGGCGGAGTTCGTCCAGCAACTCCTCGTCCGCCTGCAACCGGCCGGCCATGTCGAGGAGCAGGTGCGTGACCCCGCCCCGCCTCGCCTCGTCCAGCGCGCCGCGGGCGAGTTCCGACATGTCCTCGCCGCTCGGCCGCGCCAGAAGCGGGACCCCGATCCGCGCCGCCAGCGCCTCCAACTGCTCGGGCGCCGCCGGGCGGTAGGGATCGCACGCCACGAGCGCCGGCCGCCGCCCCTCCTTCGCCAGGCGCCGCCCCAGCTTCGCCGCCGTCGTCGTCTTCCCCGACCCCTGCAGGCCGACGAGCATGACGACCGTGGGCGGAACCGGCGCCTCCGACTCCTCCGGCGCCGCCTCGCCCAGCAGGGCGACGAGTTCGTCGTGGACGATCTTCACGATCTGATCGCCCGGCCGGACCGACTTCAGCACATCCTCGCCGAGCGCGCGCTCCTTCACCTTCGCGAGGAAGTCGCGCACGACCCGGAAGTTGACGTCCGCCTCGAGCAGGGCCCGCCGCACCTCGCGGAGCCCCTCGTCCAGCAACTTTTCCGTGATGACGCCGCGCTGGCGCAGTTTCTTCAGCGCACCGTCCAGCCGGTCACCCAGGCGTTCGAACATCTACCGTTCCAGGCATCGTTCCAGGCATCAAAAAAACGCGATTGGAAGGTCTCCATTCGCGTCTCGAGAAGGCGCCGAACCGCCCGCACCCGATCCGTATTGAGCCGCGCAGTCTAGGGGTTTTCACGACTTCAGGCAACGAATCGGGGCAACGAATCCGGGCAACGATCCGGGCAACGATCCGGGCAACGAATTCAGGCCGCGGCGCCCGCGGGCAGCGCGATCGTCTCGCGCCGGGCCGCGCCGACACCGACGAAGCGGATGGGCGCGGCGCAGACTTCCTCGATCCTCGCGAGGTAGCGGCGCGCGGAAACCGGCAGGTCGCCGAAGGTCCGGCACCCGGTCGTGTCCGCGTTCCAGCCCGCCCAGCTCTCGTAGACCGGGCGCACGCGGGCGAGATCCGCGACGGAGTCCGGGAACGACGCGGTCGGCGCCCCGTCGAGTTCGTAGCCGGTCGAGAGCCGGATCGTCTCGAAGGTGTCGAGCACGTCCAGCTTCGTGACCGCGAGGCCGGTAAGGCCGTTCACGCCGGCCGCATAGCGGGCGACGCTGCCATCGAACCAGCCGGGGCGCCGGGGGCGGCCGGTGGTCGCTCCGAACTCGCCGCCGAGCTGCCGCAGGCGTTCGGCCTCCGCCTCCGGGAGTTCCGTCGGCAGCGGGCCCTCGCCCACGCGCGTGATGTAGGCCTTCACGACGCCGATCACCTCGTCGATCAGGGTGGGCCCGATCCCGACGCCCGAGGCGGCGCCTCCCGCCGTCGTCGTCGAGGAGGTGACGAACGGATACGTCCCGTGGTCGATGTCGAGGAGCGCCCCCTGCGCCCCCTCGAGCAGGACCCGCCCCCCCGATGCCAGCCCGCCGCGGATCTCGTCCCCCGCGTCCGTCAGCAGTTCCACCATGGCCGGGCGGACCGTCTCCAGTTCCGACATCACCTCGTCCGCATCCACCCGCCGCTCGTCGCCGAGTCCCGCCAGCGTGACGTTCGCGTGCACCGCCGCCCCCGCGACGATCTCACGGGTGCGGTCGAGGTCGCGCAGATCGCCGACACGGAGCCCGGTGCGCGAGATCTTGTCGCGGTACGCCGGACCGATCCCCCGCCCCGTCGTCCCGATCTTCTTCGAGCCCCGGCTGTCCTCCTGCGCCGCATCGAGCAGCCGGTGATAGGGGAGGACGAGATGCGCGCGCCGGCTCAGCCCCAGGCGCCCGTCGAGATCGATCCCGCGCTCCCGGAGCGTGTCCATCTCCCGCGCCAGCACCCACGGGTCCACGACCACGCCGTTTCCGAGGAGGCAGCGCGTCTCGGGATTCAGGATCCCGGAGGGGATGAGGTGGAGGATATGCTCCTCCTCGTCCGCGCCCTCCCCCACGCGCACCGTGTGCCCCGCGTTCGCGCCCCCCTGATAGCGCGCCACGATCGTGGCCTGCTCCGCGAGCACATCCACGATCTTCCCCTTCCCCTCGTCCCCCCACTGCGCCCCCACCACAACGACGCAACGCACCCTGTCACTGAACACGTGTCTCCTGTTTCCTCTCTAAGCCGGATCCGGCTGCTGCGACAGAGTACGGATCTCGTCCATGACGGCCCGACAGATCTTCTCGACTCTCTCCTTTACGTTCGTCGACTCTGTTTCAAGCCGCGCGAGCGGGAGTCCCTGGGACGCACCCTTTATCTCCTTCCCATTGATGTTCGCCGTGAACCGTCGCCCGCTCTTCCCCAGCCACCATTTGACCTCAAGTAGCAGAGAAAATCCCTCATCGGACGGACCGCAATAGTCCTCCAACGCATACCTGCGCGTGAGGTTTATGTCGGGCTGGCCGAGAGCGAACCCGTCCGTGTCAAATACCGGGTCGGCGCGGAACCGATCCCAGTCCGGAGATTGCAGGACGGCACGACCTTTCATCGTGCACGAGCCCGCGACGATAAAGGAAGTTCCCGTGCAGTCGCGGAAAAGTGGCACGAACTTCTCCATACGCTGGTCGAGGGTCTTCACTGTGGGACGAACGTCCGAGTCGTAGATGGCGTCAACGGTTTCGGCGTCGGACTTGATCGTCTCGCGAGGCCTTCGGCTCTCCACGAACAAGAACATCTCCTTGTCCAGGTCCTCCGGGCCCGCGATCGGCTCGCCCCGGGCCGCGCGGACGCCGAGATCGAGCGACCATAGCAGTTGAGCCCGCATGAAGTCGGCGAGCGGCTGGCCGTTTCCCGCATCCGCCTGCCTAAGGGCAGCGAGGTAGCGGTCGCGGTCCTCGCTCTTGATCACAATGGGAAGCAGGTCTTTGCGCAGCAGGATGTAGTTCGTGATGAGTCGCGCGGTGCGCCCGTTGCCGTCGTCGAAGGGATGGATGTTAACGAACGACCAGTGCGATTCGGCCAGGAACGCCGGGAGCGAGTCGTCCGTCTGGGCCAGGCCATTGCGGAAGCGGCGTAACCATTCCTCCATCCGTGAGGGCGTCTCCTCGGGTTCCGCGAACCGGTGAAGTTCCCCCGTGCGCGTCCGGACATGATTCGGCTGCTTCTTGTACTTCCCGGGCTCGATCCACTTGCGCGTCCTGTCACCGTCGGGGGTCTCGACCCACTTCCAGAAGGGCTCCTTGAGGAGAATTCGGTTCAGATCTCTGACGTCACCTTCGGTCAGGGGTTGTTCGTCGGTTGCGAGTCTGCGGACATGGTCGATCGCGACGTTGTGCGCCTTCATCTCCTCGTAATCGCGAAACGGACGAGAACCGGCGGTCTGGCCATGGATCAGGAGAAGCTCTGTCTCGGAGTACGTAAGCGTGTTCCCCTCGATGTGATTGCTGTTGTAGTTCCACTCGAGGCGGAACTTCGTCCACAGATGTTGCTCGTCCTCGGGTGCGATTTTTTCGCGAACCTCGTGCCATTCGGCGATGGCGGCGGCGAGTTCGTTCATTGCGCGGGTCTGGAGATCTGCCGTCGGCTTCACGCGGAGACGCCGAGGGCGGCGGCTTCGAGGGCGGCGTCGACCTTGGCGAGCTTGGCGGCGTCGGCGGGCTGCAGCGGGCTGCGGGGGCTGCCGCCGTAGAGGCCGAGGCGGTCGAGCGCGGCTTTGACCGCGGCGATGCCTCCCTCGGCCACGAGGCTCTTGTGGAGCGGCGCCACGCGTTCCTGCATGGCTCCGGCGCGGCGGTGGTCGCCCTCCTTCCAAGCGTCGTAGATCTGGCAGCAGGAGCGGGTCGCGATCACGGCCACGCCCAGGATGCCGCCGGCCGCCCCGGCTTCGAGCGCCGCGTAGAGGAGCGCGCCGGAGCCCACGAGCACCTGCGCGTTGCGGCCGCACGCCTCGGTGAGTTGGCCGAGGTTCCGGAGGTCTCCCGAGGAATCCTTGATCCCGATGATGTTGGGGTGTTCGACGAGCCGGCCCACGAGATCCGGCGTCAGGTGCACGGGCACGAACTGGGGGATGTGGTAGAGGACGACGGGCACGGGCGACGCGTCCGCCACCGCGAGGAAGTGATCGCGCACGACATCCGGCCGCATCGCCTTCAGGTAGTATGAGGGAGAGCGCACGAGGACGGCGTTCGCGCCGAGTTCCGCCACCTTGCGGGTCACGAATATCACCTCGCGCGTGGACTCGGCTCCCGTCCCGACGGTCAGCGTACGGTCTCCGATGCGCGCGGCGGTCGTCTCCACCAGCTTCCACAGTTCCCGGCGGTCGAGGAGCGGCGCCTCCCCCGTGGAACCGGCCACGACGATGCCGGCGATCGGGTGTGAGAGCCACTCGCGCAGGTTGTTGTCGAACGCTTCGAGCGCCAGCTCGCCGTCCTCGCCGAACGGCGTGGCCACGGGCGGATGCACACCTGAAAGATCTCTCATGGAACTTCCGAAGTTAGGGTCAGTGGCGGGTCCCACGCGTTCCCGCGGGAACGTCTCCGGGGGTTCGCGCCTCAGGCGGAGTGGCTCGGCGCCTTATCGTCTCGGCGGATGAAGCCTTCGAACAGACCTTCGAGTCTGGCCATGCGTTCACGCAAATCCGTAAGGTCGCGGCGGATCCCCATCAGCACCGGCGCGAATATGCCGACGAGCGCGATGGTCGCCCCGATGATTGTCCAACCTTCTGCCGTCATCACCGTCTCCTCGTGTCTCGGGTTCGTTTTCGGTGTCTCGAACCCAAGTTCCGGGCAGGGCTCAATGTGGTGTCATCGGGGACCGCCTTCAAGGTAGCGGGAGGGATCCGGGGACGTTCCCGCGGGAACGTCGCGGCCGGCGCGGGGCTCAGTAGCCGCGGGTCTTGTCGACCTGGTTTTCGAGGGGCTCGCCGCGCTGGTAGCGGGAGATGTTGCGGACGATGAGGTCCGTCTCGCGCTCCCAGAAGCGGGCGGAGGTGCCGCCCACGTGGGGGGTGATGAGGACGTTCTCCAGGCGCCATAGCGGGTGGTCGACGGGGAGGGGCTCGGTCTCGAACACGTCCAGCATGGCGGCGCGCAGGTGGCCCGCTTTCAGCGCCCGGACGAGGGCGGCCTCATCCACCAGGGTGCCGCGGGCGAGGTTGATGAGCACGGCGCCCGGCTTCATTCGCGCCAGTTCCGCGGCGCCGAGGAGGCCCTCTGTCTCCGGCGTCTCGGGGGCGGTGAGGGCGACGAAGTCCGAGGACTCCAGGAGTGCGGGCAGTTCGTCGGGCCCCGCGAGGCGGTCGAGCTCGGGGGGCTTTGGGCCGACGGTGCGGCGAATGGCCTGAACTCGCATGCGGAGGGCGTGCGCGCGGCGGCCGAGCGCCGATCCGATGCCGCCGTAGCCGATGATGCCGAGCGAGGCCCCGGCCACTTCGCCTGCGGCGGGTGCGGCATGCAGGGGGCTGCGGGGCGAGTTCAGCGCGGACTGGACCCACTCCCGCTCGCGCTGCGCCCGGACCGCGAGGTCCAGGCCGCGGACGAAATACAGGATGCCGGCCATGGCGTGGTCCGCCAGCGAGTCCGCGTACATGCCGGCCGAGTTCGTGAAGATGACGTCGCTCTCCCGCATCTCCTCGAAGAGCGAGTTCCGCGCCCCGGCCGCGCCCGAGTGGAACCAGCGCAGCTTGCGGGCGGCGAGGAAGACGTCTCGCCGGATTCCCCACCCGCAGTAGACCTCCGCGTCGGCCACGGCTTCCAGGAGTTCCGGCGGCGTCACGCGCACGCCGTCGCCCGTCGCCTCGAGCGCGACGCGGACCGACTCGATCTCCCACTCCGGGTCCAGGGCGCCGCGAATGCGTTCGAACGACCACTCCGGCATCGACCAGTGGGGGGTCTCAGGCGCGTACATCCAGATCACGAAGCGGCGCAACGCGACTCCCGGCTCAGCCCTCGCGGACCGTCGCGGCCAGGCCGGGCAGGTCGGAGTCCAGCGTGCGGGGGCCCACGCCCATGCGCTCGCGCACGACCTCCATCGTGCGGGCGGCCTCGGCGCGGGCGCGCTCCGCCCCCGCCGCGAGGATCTCGATCACCCGCTCCGGGTGCGCGCGCAGTTCCGCCGCGCGTTCGCGCACCGGGGCGAGGTCCTCGGCCACGTTGTCCGTGAGCTGCCGCTTGCAGGCGACGCAGCCGATCCCCGCCGTCTGGCAGAGGATCTCGATCTCCTCGCGATCCGCCGGGTCGGTGAAGAACTCGTGCAGGGCGAACACGTTGCACACGTGCGGGTTGCCGGGGTCATCCTTCCGCACCCGCGCCGGGTCCGTGACCGCGGTGCGCAGCCGCGCCCACAGTTCGTCCGGATCGGCGTCCATCCGCACCGTGTTGTCCTTCGACTTCGACATCTTCGCCACGCCGTCGAGCCCGCGGACGCGCGCCCCCGTCCCCACCAGCGTCTCCGGCTCCGGGAAGACATCGCCGAAGCGCGCGTTCCAGCGCCGCGCGACCTCCCGCGACAGCTCGAGATGCTGGCGCTGGTCCTCTCCCACCGGCACGAAGTGCGCCCGGTAGAGGAGGATGTCGGCCGCCTGCAGCACCGGGTAGTTGAGGAGGCCCGCGTTCACCGACTCCCGGCCCTGGGACTTCTCCTTGAACTGCGTCATCCGCCCCAGGTCGCCCACCGGCGTAACCGTGTTGAACAGCCACTGGAGTTCGCTGTGGTAGGGGACGTGCGACTGCGCGAAGAGCGTGCAGCGCTCCGGGTCGATCCCCGACGCCACGAGCGAGACGGTGAGATCGAACACGCGCCGCAGCAGGTCCTCGCGCTCGTACTCGCGGGTGATCGCGTGCAAGTCGACGATGCAGTAGTAGCACTCGTACTCGTCCACCATCGCCGCCCAGCGCCGGAACACCCCCAGGTAGTTCCCGAGATGCGCGTGCCCCGTCGGCTGGATCCCGCTGAAGACCCGCTTGCGCGGCCCCGAAGGGCCCCGGTCGGTCATGGCGTACCGACGCCCGAGGTCTCTCGCGCGCGGATCAGGGCGCCCAGTTCCCGAATCTCCTCGCGGAGACCGGCCACGCTCTCACGCATGTCCCCGCGAAGGGTTGTGACGTCCTCCTGGAGGACCGTCACCTGCGCCTGGATGTACGACACCCGTTCGACGAGTTCGAGGTGCCTCGCGTGAAGGGCGTTCGTCCGGTCCCAGAGGAGAAAGAAGGCTCCCATCCCCACCGTGAGCGCGAGGGCGAGCGAAAAGCCCAGACTCCAGCGCGTCATCGTGATCCCGTTCATCCGCTGAACGTAACCCGTCGGCGTGTCACGCGTAACTCGTGCCGGCGACGCCTGCTAGCTTTCGCGCAGCTTGTTCCAGTTGATGATGAGCGCAAACCCTCCTCCGCCACCGATCACACCCGTAGCGATGGGAACAATCTCCTCGAAGAGGTACCGGATGAGGTCCGTATTGTTCGTGAAAACCAGCACGAGAATCACGGCGACGACGGAGACGAGTGTCAAGCCTCCGAACCGCCCCCAGACACGGCGCCGATCACGACGATCATCGTAGAATCGCGCGTTCGTCTTGTCCGTCAGTTCGATCGACTGCTCGATGTGCTCGGGCTCCAGGACGCCGGAGATGTCGGGCACCTGAGGGTGGTGCGGCGGTGACGTACGCTGAACGAACTTGAACAGTTCGTCGAGCCGGTCGCCGTTCGAGGACATGCTCCTTGCGCCGGTCGCTTCGATCTCATGGCCGCCCGAGCTTGCGGCATCGTGGTTCCGCCCGGATTCGTCGGTCACGGTGTTGCAAGTTGCGCGTCGAACGATCCGTGCAGCTTGAATGGCTCGCCGACGACCTCCCGGACCTGATCACCGATGACGATGCTCGCGTGCCGTCGCAATGCCATCTCGAGGATCTTGAGGATCTCCTCTCGGGAAAGCTCGACACCAAGTTCATCGGCTGCGGCCAGTAGCGTCTGCATGAAATACTGCACGGGGAAGCCTGGCGGCGGTGTCCTGGGGCTTGGGTTGAACGTCTCCGCGATGGCCTGATGGACGGCTCCGGCGATTCGCGAAGCGTCTTCCGGCTTGACTTCCGATACCCGCGACCGATCGTCACTACCTGCGATGCCGCGCTGTCGCATCGGCTTTGCTCCTGTCAGTGGCAAGCCCCCTCCGTCCCGAAGGGGAGCAAGCTAGCTCATCGGGTGGCATCGATCTCGCGATACCGAGTCACACGGAAGATAAGGGCGTCCATCAACGGCGTATCATCGACCGGTCAGGCGTGGGCGGCGTGGGCTTGGAGGATGGCTTCGACGAGGGGGGTGGTGCCGAAGCGGATGGGGTCGGTGGCGGGGAGGCCGGTGACCTTGCGGGCGTGGCGGACGGCGGCGCGGGCTTCGGTCTCGGAGATGTCGTAGGTCGCGAGGGAGACGCCGATCACGCGGCCGGGGACGTCGGGGCAGGCCCAGGCGAGCGCGTCCTCGTAGCGGCGGATCACCTCGTCCAGTTCCGGGAGGACGACCCAACTGTGGTTGCCGCCGTAGATGCGGGGGCGGCTCGGCATCCAGGTGAGGATCATCGCGTGCGGCAGCGTGCCGTGCAGGAGGCCGTGCGTGACGCCGGAGTAGCCGGGGTGCATGAGCGACCCCTGGCCCTCGATGAGGACGATGTCGACCCCCGCGCCGTCCCCGCCGTCCTCGCCGTCCCCGCCGTCCTCGCCCCGTGCCGCCTCCAGCGTGAGGCGTTCGGCGGCGCCGGAGATGAAGTCCGACACCACGGCGTCGACCGCGATCCCCGTGCCCGCGATGAGGATCCCCGTCTGGCCCGTGGCCGCGAAGCCGGCGCGCACCCCCCGGGCCTCAAGGGCGCGCTGCAGTTCGAGCGAGACCGTCATCTTCCCGGTGTTGCAGTCCGTGCCGACCGTGAGCACCCGGAACGCGTCGGTCCCCATGACCCGTCCCGCCCCCACCGGCAGCTCCGGCGGCGGCTTGCGGAGATCAAACAGCGTGCAGCCGTGCCGCTCCGCCAGCGCCGCCAACTGCGGATCGTCGCAGAGGAAGAAGTGAAGGCCGCTGATGATGTCGAGCCCCTCCTCGAGCGCGGCCACGAGCACGGCCCGCCACGCCTCCGGAAGCTGCCCTCCCTGGGGCGCGATCCCCACGAGCAGGGCTTCGGGGCGGGGTTCCGCGGCGAGCGCCTCGGCGAAGGTCGCGACGATGGGGATGTCGCCGCCGAAGCCGAGCGTCTCCCCCACCGTGCTCCCGGCGAAACGGGAATCGATGACGGAACTCACCCGCTCCGGCTGGTAGCGCACGGCGGACGAGGCGGTCTTCGCCGTCTCGACCCCGAAGGCCCCCTCCGCGAGGATCGCGAGCCGGGAGGAGGAGAGCCGCTTCCGCCCCGGGCCCGGGCTCATTCGCTCCCGGCCCGCTCCGTCTCGCCGGACTCGCCCAGCAGTTCGAGGAGTTCCGCCTCGGGAATCTCTTCCGCGTCTGCGGCTTCGGCGGCGTCGCCGGCGTCACCCGCCTCCGACCCGGAATCCGACCCGGCCCCCGCGTCCTCGCCGGCACCGAGCGCCTTCACCTCCTCGGGCTCGGCCGAGGGGAGGAGGCCCATGGAGGCCTTCATCTCCAGCAGCCGGTCCTCCACGGCGGCGTCGCCCCCCGCCTCCAGCGCCTTGAACTCGCTGAGCAGCGTGTCGCCGGTGAGTTCCTCGGTGACCTCCGCGCTCGCGAGCGCCTGGCGCTCCGCCTGCTCGATCTTCTCGGTCATCTGGTCGAAGGCGCGGAAGGCGCTCTTGTCGTGCAGCCCCTGCATCGTGTCGTGGATGCGCTTCTGGGCCTCCGCGCGCTTCTGCTTCGCGATGAGGAGATTCTTCTTGCGCTTCGCCTCCTCGATCTTCGCGTTCAGTTGCCGCAGCGAGTCCTTGAGCTTCTCCGTCTCGGCGCGGTGGTTCTGCCACTGCGTCTCCAGTTCGCGCGCGTGCTCGGCGTGCTCCTGCCCGCGCACGAGCGCCTGGCGCGCGAGGTCGTCGCGCCCCTCACGGATCGCGAGCCGCGCCCGCCGCTCCCACTCCTGCGCCGTCGAGCGCGACTCCTCGAACTGCGCCCGCAGCTTGCGCTCGTCGGCGATCGCGACCGCCACCTCCTGCTTCGCCTGGGCGAGCTGGCGGCGCATGTCCTCGATAATCGTGGTGAGCATCTTCTCGGGGTTTTCGGCCCGAGCGATGAGGTCGTTGAGGTTCGATCGAATCAGCCGGGAAAGTCGGTCCAGGACACCCATGGTGTATGCTCGTTTCCTGTGCTTGCTCTTCAGTCGTTCGGAATGTCGACGGTGAGGCTGTCCCAGTGGGACGTCAGCGCGAGGGTGAGGCTCTCGAGCGTGGCGCGGAACTCGGAGAAGTCCAGGTTCTCCAGTTCGAGCGTGTCGCTCAGGATGACCTCGCCGTCCTCGAGGCCGTAGGCCCCGTGGATGAGGTCCACCGCGTTCAACTCCAGGAGCCTCCGGTAGAGCGCGAGCTGGTCCTCATCGTCGATCGGGAGGTCGCGGATGTCCGCGCGACACACGAGGACGGGCGGCTGGTAGTTCACCAGGATCCTCGGCTGCCGGGCCGCGCTCGCGCCGTCCGGGTGGACGATCCACAGGCCTTCGTCGAGTTCCTGGTAGTCCGCTTCCGTGCGGATGAGGAAGCTCTCTATGTCTTCTCTGTTCAGCATCAGTTCGGTCCCCGCATTCGTGAATCGGGTCGCCCTTCCGGGCGAGACTCATGCGATGGCGCTCCGCCCGCGAGTCCGCCGCCGAGTCCGCCGCCCTCGCGCCCGCCGCCCTCAAGGAGGCGGGTCATGAAGCGCTGCTCCTCCGTCAGCCGGTCCACCTGGCTCGCCAGCAGCGCGACATGTTCGCGCAGACGCTCGATCTCGTCGTCCCCGCCCGGCGCCACCGGCGTGGGCGAGGGGCGGGCCGCGAACCACTTCTGGGCCACTTCCCCGAACGTGACGAGCGCCACGATGATGATGATGAAGACGAAGACGCTCATCGCCGTCCTTGCCGCAACTGGTGCCATCCGGAACCGGCCGCCATCGGTGCACGGAATCTACGAGGCGGCCCGAACCGGAGTTTCCCCGCGGCCGGCCGCGCAAGCCGCCGGCGGCGGGCCATGATAACGCCGAACCCCCCGCCACGTAAGCTAGGTGGGCTGACCGGCCTCGCCGCCGCCGCCGAAACCGATCGTTGGGCGGCGGCGGTCGATCTCGTCCAGGCGTATCTCGACGCGATCGAAGCGCCGGTGGACCGCACCGAACATGTCGTCGTAGTGGTCGCGGTCGTCGGCCGCGCGTTCGCGCATGGCCAGGACGGACTCTCGCACGCCGCTGAGGATCGTCTCGACGGCGTTTCGCAACTCGGCCACGGTCGCGGCCCTGTCTTCCTGTGCGTTTCCGCGGGTCGTCAACGGTGTCTTCTCCCTGTTCCGCCCGGTGAACGTTAGCCGTGTCGGCACGGTCACACAAAAGATCGTGGAAGCGATCAACGGGTTATCAAGAGAAGACGGCAGCGGCAGTGGGGCTCTATTATGGTGCGATGAGAAACCCGAACCCTTACGCCATTCGACCCCGGAGACGGAAGCCGAAGGGGCGCCATCCGGACAAGGCGCTTTCGGCCCAGTTCGTGCGCGCGGCGCCGCCGGGGCGGTACTGCGACGGCAACACGCTGTACCTGTTCGTGCAGCGGAGCGGCGCGCGGAGCTGGGTGCAGCGCCTCGTCATCCGCGGGCGGCGCCACGACCTCGGGCTCGGCAGCGTCGCGCTCGTCTCGCTGTCGGAGGCGCGGGTGAAGGCGCGGGCGAACCGCAAGCTGGCCCGCGAAGGCGGCGACCCGCTCGCCGAGCGGCGGCGCGCCCGGAACGTGCCCAGCTTCGCCGACGCGGCCGCGCGCGTCCTGGGGCAGAAGCAGGCCGGCTGGCGCAGCGAGAAGCACGCGAGCGACTGGATGGCGAGCCTCCACCGCTACGCCTTCCCGCGCATCGGCAAGGTGGCCGTGTCGGAGGTAACGAGCGCCGACCTGCTCGAGATCCTCTCCCCGATCTGGTACACGAAGGCGGCCACGGCCCGGGTCGTGCTGCAGCGCGTTCGCGCGGTGCTGGACTGGGCGGTCGCGATGGAGTTCCGCGACGCCAACCCCTGCGACCAGTTGAAGCCCGTGCTCGGCTCGCAGAACCGCGTGATCCGGCACATGCGGGCCCTGCCGCACCGGGAGGTCGCGGCGGCCATCCGGGAGGTGGGCCGGTCGAGGCGGTCGGTCGCCGGCCCGCTCGCCTTCGAGTTCCTCGTGCTCACGGCGGCGCGCTGGGGCGAGGTGCGGTGGGCCGAGTGGGAGGAGATGGACCACGACGCCAGGGTGTGGACGGTGCCTGCGGCGCGCATGAAGTCGAAGCGCGAGCACCGCGTGCCCCTGTGCCCCCGCGCCATGGAGATCCTCGACCGCGCGCGAACGATCGACTGCGACGGTCCGTTCGTGTTCACCCGCGGCGGCGCGAAACCGCTGTCGGAGAAAACGCTGAGGCGGCTCCTGAAGAAGCACGAGGTCCCGGCCGTGCCGCACGGTTTCCGGTCGAGCTTTCGCGACTGGGCCGCCGAGAAAACGGACCACCCGCGCGAGGTCGTCGAGGCCGCCCTGGCGCACGTCGTGCACAACAGGGTCGAGGCCGCGTACCGGCGCACGGACCTGTTCGAGCGCCGCCGCCACCTCATGAACGACTGGGCCGCCTACCTGGCCGACGACCGGAATCGCGGTTGAGGGATTAAATGAGGTAATTGACCCCATCATCACATCCTCAACACATTGATTTGCAGACAGTTATGAGATTCTAGCCGCTGTCACTATCACAGCGGCCGATCCCGCGGGCCTCCTGGCGAACCAGGGATTCAGCGTCACGGTGGGCGGTCAGGACCCCGCCACGGTGGTGATTTCCAGGCTCCTGGACGCGAATCGCCAGCTGATCGGCGACCCGTCGGACATCTCCGGCACGATCTACGTGCTCCTCGACGTGCAGCCCAACGAGGAGACCGTGGCGGACATCGCCCTGACGCTGAACGGCGAGACCGTCACGCCGCTGTGCCGAGGCACCGCGGGCGACGCGGCCTCCGCCATTCCGGGTCTCGCCGAGACCGGCGCGAGCGTCGAGGTCGAGTGCCAGCTCAAGACCAGCGCCGCCATGACGAACGAGTGCGTGGGTCTGCAGATCGATCCGAAGTACGCCAACGGCGACTACGAGCTGAGCGCCTACGTCGAGACGACCAGGGGCGACAAGCGCGAGGCGTTCGCCGGCCAGCAGATCGCGCTCAACAACAGCGGGTACGTGATGGTCGCGCATTCGCCGGGCGGCATGTCCGAGGTCGGAGAGCACACGAACGGCCTCACCTTCTACGGCGGCCCCGTCGCCGAGGGCAACGTGAATCAGTTCCACGCCTGCCCGGTGGCGTACGACGGCACGATCGTCGGGAAGATGCGGCTGTCCTCGAAGACCACCGACACCAGCCAGAATGACGTGGCCGGGCCCTCGCTGAGCTTCAGGGAGACCCGCTTCGGCTCGGACACTCCGTCCAAGGAAGCGCCGTTCACGTGGACGGCGGGCACGGACTGGTGGAGCCCCAACCTCGGCCTGGAGAACATGGCGGGCGAGACCGAGACGTGGGTCATCAACGATGGTCTCATCACCGACCCGGACGGCCGCGACGTCACCGCGACGTTCCGCTCGGGCGGCATGGCCATGACGGGGCCGCTGCACTTCGACTTCAAGGCTCCGGCGCGCGCCAATACTTCGCAGGTCGTGGTCACGACCTCGAACAATCCCGCACATGCCAGCTGGACTCCGGCGACCGACCCGATGTACTACCGCGACGGCTCGGGTGGGAGCGTCCGGCGTTTCCGGATCACGGAAATGTCCGACATGGGCGTCGGGCACGTGTACGGCATGACTTCGGCGATCGCGGTCGGTGACTGCGGCGTGGGCGCCAACGCCGACACGCGCGGCGCCACGGCATTCGTTCCGCTGGACGAGGATGCCGCGAACGTGACGCTGATCAGCCAGCTGCCCGAGGAAGACCCGGTGGCCGATGGCGTCGCCGACGGCGGCGGGTACGACTGCTTCGTGGCCGAGGTCCAGTCTCTGGCCGACCGGCTGGGGAACGCCGTCGGTCTCGGCAACGTGCCGAGGATCCGTACGGCCACGACCTTCGGCGTGGACCGCACGCCGCCCGTGATCAGCCGCAAGCGGCCCTCCGAGCCGATCGTGCTGTCGAGCAACATGCTTCACTTCGAGGTCGAAGAGCCGCGGCTCGGGACCGGCGAAGACGGCAGCCAGCTCGCTGGCACGGTGACCGCCTGGGCCGGCAGCTCGAGCATCAACTCCAGCCGGGTTTACTGGGGTCGTGGCGGAAGCGTGACGTTCCCGGTCTCCGACAACGGCTCGGCCGAGATCGACATTACGCCGGCCGACGGGAGCTTCTTCGCCCGCGAACAGAGTCACACGGTGTACGCCTGGACGGCAGACCGGGCCGGCAACGGGGCGTCGACGACGTTCACGTTCATCCGCGACCAGACGGATCCGGCGCTCTCGCTGTCCGCGGTGCCGAACAACTTCGGCGCCACCACGGCGGCCTCGATCAGCGTGGCCGTGGCGGGGACGCTGAGCGACGCGACCGAGATCCGGCGCGCGTTCCTGAGTGTCCACAAGGGCGACACCTGCGATATGGACAGCGATCCGTTGCCCGCCACGCAGGCGGCCGGCCCGGTGCGGCGGCTCGATAACGGCAGCAACACGATCGAGTTCTCCGAGGTCTTCACGATCAAGCAGGGCGGCGATCTCGGCCCGACGGACTACTGCTTCTATCTGCATGCCGAGGACGATGCCCGCGACGCGGATGACCGCGCGGCCGTGAACGACTACAGCGACCAGGTCGCGACGTTCAGCGTCGGCTGGCCCGGAACGCCGCCAACGGCACCGACTCCAGGCCCGACGTTCGAGTTCACGACTGTGGCCGGAGCGGCCATCGCCGGGGCGCTCGAGGTGACCGAGGGCGATGCGACCGGCGTCCAGTACGCCGTCTCGCTGACGGCGGGCGACACCGCGATGGTGACGCTCACCACGTCGCCCGGAGTCGTCGTGGCTCCCACGACGCTGTCCTTCCCCAACACGAACGTGACGGGTGCGGACACGCTGCTCGTGACGGTCACGACCAGGCACGATCTCGACATCCTGACGGACATGGGCACGGTCTCCCACTCGGCGACCGGATACGCCGCCGCGTCGGTGGCGGTGGAGTCGCAGGACGACGACTTCGAGATCATGGTCAGCCCATCGTCGATCCGTGAGGATGACGGTCCCACGGCGGTGGTGGTGACCGTGAACGCCGGCGAGGCGGCGGACGTTTCAGCCGCTATAGTCGTTGGCCTCGCTGAGGGCCCGGATACGGGCACGGCAAACACTGACCTCGAAACTGCCAGCGCCGGCGAGGCGTCCGTGACGGTCAGTGCGACGACGCGGACGGGGGTGGACACGGTCATGGTGGATGCGGCCGACGACTCCACGCGCGGCGAGGAGAACGAGTCGATCGTACTGACCATGACGACGCCGACGAGCACCGTGGGGGGCGAAGGCGTGTACGCCGAGCCCACCAACATCATGATCATGGACGACGATCCCGACGTGACGTTGTCGCTGAGTCAGAGCGAGGTTGACGAGGATGCGGGCACCGTAACGGTGACGATCACGGCGACGGCGGACGCGCCGGTGGACGGGATCACCACCTTTGGGCTCGCCCTCACAGGTACGGCGACGGGTGGCGGTACCGACTATGCCGATCCCGACGGGGCGTCGCTGGCGCTGACGATCAACCGCGGCAGCACGACGGGGACGACAAGCGTGACGCTGACGATCACGGACGACGGCGACGACGAGTCCAACGAGACGATCATCTTCGATGATGCGGACGGCGCGTTGGTCGGAACCAAGAGGTACACGGTCGGCCCCGCGACGCTGACGATCATGGATAACGACGACACCTAACCCCAGCGGTCTCTGACGAGAGGCATCACGGAAGGGGGTCCCGCGCAGTGTGCGGGACCCCCTTCTTTTCTTTGAACTCCTCCGGAGTATTTCGATGAAAGACCTTCGCCTCGCCCGGCTTCCGCTACGACGCGTCGGTTCCGCGTCGTTCCTCTGCGCTCTCATCGCGGGCCTCGCTTCATGCGGCGGGGAGCCGACGATGCCCCCACCGCCGCCGCCCCCTCCCCCGCAGCCCCCGGTCCGGGTGAGCACGATTCCCGCTCAGACCGTCAACGTCGGGGAGTCGGTCGAGGTCGACGTCGCCTCCTACTTCCTCGACCCGGACGGAGGGCCGCTGACCTACTCGGCGGCGACGTCCGCCCCGGCCGTGGTCTCCGTCTCGATATCCGGCAGCAGCCTGACCATGGTCGGCGTGGCGGACGGCCAGGCGACGGTGACCGTGACGGCGACGGATCCGGGCGGGCTGAGCGCGACGCAGAGCGTGAACGTAACGGTGCAGACGCCCAACCGCGCCCCGGAGCCGTCGGGCTCGATTCCCGCCCAGAGCGTCCAGGCGGGGCAGACGCTGACGCTCGAGGTGGCCGGGTACTTCAGCGATCCAGACGGCGACGCGCTCGGGTATGGCGCCACGACCTCGGCCGCCGGCGTGGTCTCCGTCTCGATCTCCGGCAGCACGCTGACCCTGGTTGGGGTGGCGCAGGGCACGGCGACCGTGAACGTGACGGCGACGGATCCGGGCGGGCTGAGCGCGTCTCAGGGCATCGGCGTGACGGTGACGAGGCCCAACCGGGCGCCGACGGCGTCCGGCTCGATCCCCGCCCAGAGTCTCAACCCCGGGCGGACCGCGACGCTCGACGTGACTTCGTACTTCAGCGATCCGGACGGCGACACGCTCACCTATCGCCCCGCCACGTCGAACGCCGGCGTCGTGTCGGTCAGCGTGTCCGGCAGCACCGTGACGTTCGTCGGGGTGTCGGAGGGCACGGCGACGGTGACCGTGACGGCCACCGACCCGGGCGGCCTGAGCGCGACGCAGAGCGTTGCCGTGACGGTGCAGACGGCCAACCGCGCGCCGACGGCGGTCGGCGCGGTCCCGCCGCAGCGCCTCAATGCCGGGCGCACGGCGAGGATCGACATGGCCGGGTACTTCACCGATCCGGACGGCGACCGGCTCAGATTCGCGGAGGAGACATCGGACGCCGCCGTGGTGCTGGCGTCGATGTCCCGCAACACGCTGACGATGATCGGCGTGGCCGGAGGCACGGCCACGGTGACCGTGACGGCGACCGACACCGGCGGCTTGACCGCCACGCAGACCATCCAGGTCTCCGTCACCGGGCGGGCGGGCGGCTTCCGGGAGGACTTCGATACTCCCGCGAGTCTCAACGACTGGGAGATCAACAACGCCGACGCGGTGGTGCCGGTGGTGCCGCCCGCCGACAGCCTCTTGCAGTTGACCAACCGCGTCACGGGCCGGCTGGGGACCGCGGAACGCCGGTTGCCGCCCAAGTTGCGGGCGTGGGAACTCTCCGCGGAGATCAGCCGCGCCGCGGGCTCGGCGGAGGCGACCCCCGGCCTGATCTGGTTCACGACCCACAGCCGGTTCCTCGCCGTTCGGCTGCTCCTGCCGAGGCCGGCCGCGGCTTCAGACATGAACTACGAGTTCGCGGTCTTCGATGGCGGGCAGAACGCCTGGGTCACGGTGGAGAACCTGTCCGGGCGCTCGAACAGCATCGCGGCGGCCCCGAATGCCTATGATCACATCCGGCTGGCGCATGACGCGACGGGCGGAGGCTTCTTCGTGTTCGAGGTCGGCGGGGGCACCGCGATCTTCAGGGTCAGCCTGGACGCGTCGCTGGGCGGCATTCGCCTGGGCGACATCCTGGAAGGCGTCGTGGACATCTGGCTGGCGAACCAGGGCCCCATCGGTCTCACGGCGCTGTTCGACTGGGTGGAGCTGTCCGGCGAGGAGATCGGCGCCGACGTCGCGAGCGACGTGGACGCCGCGCACGCCGATCGCGTGCGGGCGCTCGCCGGCGCCCCGGCCGCGAACCGGATCCGGGTGAGCGGCGCGGTGGACCGGACCGGCGGCAGGCCCTAGCGATTCGATCGCGATGCGTGGCGGCGAACGGGCCGAGTCGATGCGACGGTTGACTGGAACCGCGCGCCTGACCGCGGTCCTGGTGGGGATCGCCGCGTGCGGAGGAGACGGGATGGCCCCCCCGGCCGTCCCGCCGCCTCCGCCGACTCCCCCCCCGCCGCCCCCGCAGTCCGCTCCGGTCGCGGTGGGCTCGATCGCCGACCGAACCGTCGACGCGGGGCAGACGTTCACGGTCGACGTGTCGTCGAACTTCCGCGATCCGGACGGCGACGCGCTCAGCTACGCCGCGGCGTCGAGCGACGAGGGCGTGGCCATGGCGCGCGCGGCGGGAAGCCAGGTGAACGTGGAGGCGGTCGGGCCGGGCACCGCGTCGGTAACGGTGACGGCGTCCGACCCGGGCGGCCGGACGGCCGCGCAGAGCTTCGGCGTCGCCGTGCGCGGCAGCTTCGAGGACGACTTCGGCTCCGCCGCCAGCCTCGCCGACTGGACGGAGCGCAACAACACGGGCATCTCCGTCGGCGGCGGCGTGCTCAGCGTGACGAACCGCACGCAGGGCCGGCTGGGGATCGCCGAGCGCACCGCGACGCCGACCCTGGCCTCCTGGGGGATTCAGGCCAGGATGGGACGGACGACGCGCCGGGCGAGCCCGGGCGTGGTGTCGGTCACGGGCCACCGCCGGTTCACGGCCGCCCGCCTCGTGTTGCGGACGATCGACGATTCGGGCAGGAGCCGCTCCGGCGACGCGGCCCGCGCCTCCGCGAACTACGAGTTCGCCCTGTTCGACCGCGACACGCGCGAGTGGGTCCGGATCGCGAACATGTCCGGCAGGTCGGCCGAGGTCCGCGAGGCGCCGAACGAGTTCACGGACGTCTCGTTCGGGCACGAAGGGGCGGACTTCGTCGGGTACGCCGGCGCGGGCAACGCCGAGGAACTCTTCCGGTTCGATCTGGACGACTCGAGCGTCGACGGCGTCGCGCTGCGGGAGGTTCTCGAGTACGTGACGGGCGTCTGGCTCGTGAACCAGGGCGACGCGGGCCTGACCGCGCTCCACGACCGGGTGGAGGTGACGGGCACCGGCAGCAGCGCCACCGCGCCCGACGTGGCCGAGGTGGCCGCGGCGCTCGACGCGGCCATCCGCAGCGTGAGCGTCGGAGGCCCGGACGCGGACCGCGCCGCACTCGTGGCGCTCTACGAGGCGACCGGCGGACCCAACTGGACGAACAACGACGGCTGGCTGACGGACGCCCCCGTGCACGACTGGCACGGCGTCGAGGAGACGGACGCCCTGGGCCGGGTGAGGGCGCTGCATCTCGACGAGAACAATCTGGCGGGCGAGCTTCCACCCGAAATCGGGAACCTCACCGCCCTGCGCAGGTTGTTCGTTTCGAGAAACCGGCTCGTCGGTACGATCCCGCCCGAAATCGGGAACCTCACCGCCCTTGAAAGCTTGTCCGCCGAGGATAACGAGCTGATGGGCGAGATCCCGCCCGAAATCGGCGGCCTCGCCGCCCTGCGCAGCCTGTGGGTACCGAGAAACCAGCTTGTCGGTGCGATCCCGCCCGAATTCGGCAACCTGGCTGCTCTTGTGACACTGTCCCTCGGCGATAACGGGTTGACAGGCGAGATCCCGCGCGAGTTCGGCCGCCTTGCCAATCTCGACTGGATGAACCTCGGCGGGAACCGCCTGACGGGCGAGATTCCGCCCGAACTCGGCACACGTCTTCCAGTGTAGTCCGGCAAGGTTTACCATGTAGGCCATAACACGTTATTGGACAACGTGTTCTGTAGGATACGCTGCGTCCGGGCGTCCCTTGCGGTCCATCGCCATCCCGTGTATTCTTCCCGGTGTAGTGCTGCAATGAGTGATACACCACAAGGAAGGAACCCACCATGAAGCGACCGAGGACACTCTCCGCCGCGTTTGTGCGGACGGTCAACCGGCCCGGCGTCTACGGCGACGGGCGTGGCGGACGCGGGCTGAGCCTCCGGGTTCACCGGACATTGGATGGCCGGATCACCAAGACATGGCGGCAGCGCGTCAGGATCGAGGGGCGGCTCACCTCGATCGGACTCGGGCCGTATCCCGAGGTGACGCTCGCCGAGGCCCGCCAGAAGGCGCTGGACAACAGCCGGGGCGTCCTCTTGGGCCAGG